>JANXUJ010000001.1 GCA_025356295.1 Cyanobacteriota bacterium | reverse complement strand
AACTAAAAAACCTTGCAATAAAACATTCAAAGATGCCGCTTTGCGGCATCTTTGAATGTTTTATTGCAAGGTTTTTTAGTTAGCACCGCCAAAAACCTCGATGTTTTCAAATAAACAGACAGGTGAAGCATGACCGACTCTGATTACTTGATTGGGTTCACCCTTGCCACAAAAAGGAGAACCATATGCCTCGACTGTATTTAAGTCGCCGACTTTAGCAAGACTGCTCCAAAACTGATTAGTGATGCCTCGATAATTAGGATTGCGTAAAGTCTTGGTTAATTTGCCATTTTCGATGAGTTTGGCATATTCGCAACCAAATTGAAATTTGTTGCGATAGTCATCGATTGACCATGAACGATTTGATTGCATATATACGCCGCGTTCCACATCGCCGATCGCTTGATCAAATGAGTGCGTTCCTGCTTCGAGATTGATGTTTGCCATGCGATCAATCGCTGGTCGATTCCATGAAGTTGCTCTAGCGTTTGCGACTCCATCAATACGCGATCGCACTTGACTTTCAACACTTCCTAATCCGCGTAATAACTTACCTTCTTTGATCAAATATTCTTTAGTAGCAGGAATACCGACATCATCAAAAGCATAACTAGCAAATTCCCCTGATGCAGTTGGATCGAAAGTGACGTTCATCAGAGATGAGCCATATTGCATTTTGCCGAAGTCCTCAAGCGTAACAAAGCTTCCGCCTGCATAGTTACGCTCATCCCCTAATATGCGATCAATCTCTAATGGATGCCCAACGCTCTCGTGAATTTGGAGCAGCATCTGATCTGGTGCGAGGACTAGGGCTGTGGTTTTGGTGGGACATTCGGTGGCTGAGAGTAACTCTACGGCTTGTTCGCCGATGATTTGCGCTCTTTGTAATATTGATGTCTGATCAAATATTTCCATGCCAATTTGATTGCAACGAGCGAGTTGTCCGTTATCGCCGCGCCGTTGAATGATTGTGCCATCTTGAGCAGTAGCCGCATAATCTGTGGCGATCGCTAAAATTTTTTGATAGATATCAGAGCCATTACTACTAACAAAGTTGGTTTCTGTCTCGGTGATGACGGCATAGGCACTCGTTTTTACAATTTTTTCAGATACTTTTAGCTTTTCACATATCTCAATTAATAGCGCGTTTATTTCTTTGGGCGCGATCGCTGCTGATGGTTTAAGAAACGGTGAAAAATACTGCCCGATCGATTTCGGTCTTTGAGCGATCGTAAAATGATGCACAGCCCACCGCGTTGCAGTTTGGGCTTGTTGATAAGCTTTTTCAGCGGTGATTTGAATATTTGTTAAATCGAGATAATTGGTACTAGCATAGCCAAACTGCCCATCGACTAACACTTCGATCATCACACCATGCGACTGGCTGCGTCCATTAGACTGCGGTTGGCGATCGCGCACATAGCGTGTTGTATTAATTTCCTTTACTTCTCGTAAGCCGATCCATTCTGCTTGCGGTAGGTCGATATGAGATAAGGCAACTCTTAGATCAAATTTTAGATCAAATTTCATAACTAAACCTCATAAAGTAAAGAGGGCGCGAAGCGTCCTCTTTACTTTATCAATTATTAAGCGGGTGGTGGGATTCGAACCCACGACATTCTCCTTGGCAAGGAGATGCTCTACCACTGAGCCACACCCGCAATTTTTGCGCTCTTACGTTTAGCGCTTTACTAATATGCCAAACATTGTGTTTAATGTCAACTGCTTTTTAAAATCTTTAAAGTATCAGGGGCGCAAAGCACTCCTGATACTTTAAAGATTTTAGTATTTGAAGCCATTTTTGCGTGTATGAGTGGCGGACTCACCTTCGCGTAGGCGATCGCCTGTAGAGATAGTCGCCAAGATAACGATGTGATCACCAGCATCGAGACTGCTAGTAACAGTTGCATCAAGGTAAGCGATCGCATCAATTAAATAGGGTTGACCACTGGGAGCAGCAGCAGTCTCGATGCCATCAAAAGGATCGACATCGGGCGCAAATCCCTTAGCAAAATGTCCAATGATTTTACCCTGACCTTTTTCCGCGATATTAATGACAACGGGGCTGCCAACTGTCAAAAAAGACTCAATGGGTCTACCTTTAGCGACAACGAGCGTCACTGATGGAGGATTAAAACCAGCTTGCTGAACCCATGAGGCAAGCATAGTGGCTGTTTTGCCATCTTGCTGTGAAGTGACAATAAACAATCCACTAGCGATCGCGCCAATTGCTGAGCCTAGTTGGTCATTTTGAGAAATAGTATCAGTCATCATTTAGGCATTATTTAAAAAATTAATGAGAAACTTGTAAGTACTTCGGCACAATTAAAAAACCAAAATGTTTATCGCCCGCTTAGCAGGCGGTAAACATTTTGGGGTTTTACATATAAGCCAGACTATACAAAATAGAATACTAGACGTAAGCAGTCTGGAAGCCCCACCAGAGTAAGAAAGCGATCGCACTCAATACAACAATGCTAGAAAGCACGATAGACACTAGACTATCTGCGTTTTCAAACTTCATGATGCCGCGATTAAAATCTGTCATGTAAACAAAACCCCAGCTAGATGATTTAGATTATTTAATCAAAACAATCTACTTATAAATCTATTTTAATGGCGATCGCTTAAAAGTAACAAAATCTCTGGGAACAAGCATTTAAGAATAGTAATTTACCTATGACTGACAGACTGCGCATTTTTTGGCTACCTTCTAAGCCTATAAAAAGATTAAAAGAATTACCCTCCGATGCAGGTGTGTATTACGTTACTGCCCTTTGGATTGTGTTTTATGTTGGTAAAGCAAAAAACTTACGCAATCGCTGGAAACCAGCGCACCACCGTTATCAACAGTTTGAGCTTTTACACCCATTTGGGAGATTACATTACCGAGTTTTATCTATTAATCAGTTGCATTCCTATGAAAAAAGTGAGATCGCGAGATTTCATCCTGCGTGGAATCGCACAGCCAGACCAACTCCTTGTAATTTACTATGCTTGTTTTGGGCAGTGTGGGGACGTGTTGCTGTTTACGCCTTGTTGTTCTTACTAGCGATCGCTACGCTTATTTATTTGATATTTACTTGATACAGGTCTAATGCAGCGTTCTCGTAAGGAGAGAGGCGCAAAGCTCTCTGTCTATTAACTTTTGATGCTAAATTAGGATAATTAATCAAGAGAGTCAAACACAATGCTCCCACTAATTGGAATTTTATTAACTGTTGGCTATGTATTCGGAGTTGTGAAATTTTTGCAAGGGTTTCGCCGCACTAATTTTTCAGGCAATCAAGTCCAACTAGCCCTACTCTGGCCTGTCTTAATTATCGTAAATGGTAGCTATCGCGAAAATTTTCTCAAAGCACTTAAAGGCTCTTAATTCAATGACTTGGTGGAAACGACTGAGAGCCAATCCTCTTGCTTGGATTGGGATCACGATTTTGATTAGCTTTTATGCAGCAGCAATATTTGCTGACTTTGTAACGCCTTATGGTGTTAACGAATCAGTCAAAAATGGGGCTTTACTCCCACCTACCCAGATACATTGGCAAAATCAACAAGGGCAATTTGTGGGCGCTCATGTCTATCCCACCACTCAAGGCAAGGTCGATCTTGAAACAGGCGATCGCGCCCTGATTATTGACTATACAAAACCATCACAAATTCAACTTCTGCATGGCGGACATTTGTTTAGCACGAGCAGTGAAGGGAAACTGAACTTACTCGGAACTGACGAACAAGGGCGGGATCAGTTGACTCGGTTGCTGCATGGGGGCAGGATCAGTCTATTAATTGGTTTTATTGGCACAACTATTTCTTATGCGATCGGCTGCATTGTTGGTGGCATCTCTGGTTATATTGGCGGTTGGCTTGACGTGATCCTGATGCGTTTTGTGGAAATCCTGATGTCTGTTCCGTCAATATATTTGTTAGTAGCATTAGCGGCAATTTTGCCACCACAAATCAGCAATACTCAACGATTCGCGCTAATTATCGCAATTATTTCCTTTGTCTCATGGGCAGGCTTAGCGAGGATTATTCGCGGACAAGTATTGTCTATTAAAGAACAAACTTTTATTCTGGCGGCGCGTGCATCAGGCGCAAGTCCATTGCGGATTATTGCGAATCATGTTTTACCCCAAACCATCACATTTATCATTATTTCTGCCACCCTTGACATTCCTCGATTTATTGTCGTAGAGGCAGTATTAAGCCTAGTTGGACTTGGGATACAACCGCCCGATCCGTCATGGGGGAATATGCTATCTTTGTCTACTAACGCCTCTATTGTAATTTTACAACCTTGGCTAGTGTGGACTCCTGCGTTGGCGATCGTATTGACAGTGCTATCATTTAATCTCTTGGGTGATAGCTTGCGTGATGCCCTTGACCCCAAAAATATTAGGCAATAAACTCTAGAATATTTAGCCAGAATGCTTATGCAATTGAGTAGTATGAAAATAGAGTCCAGACTATCTTACATTTTCAAAGACATATTTCTAAAAGCATATTTTAAAAACATTCTAAAAACATATTTTCAAGGACAAGTTTTTGCTCTTTTGTCATGTCAGTCTGAAAGTTAGCATCAGCAAAATAGGAGTATATTCAGCGTGCAGTACTTAGCGGAACTTCAAAAAAATCAAGCAGCTTTTGGTCTAGGTGGTAACTCATCTATCCGCTTATTAGCGCGTAATACGGGAGAAAATGTTTGGCTACCGATTACTAACGAACAAGTTTTGTCGATTCAAGACTCAAGTCAGGCAAAAGAGTTTAAAGATGGTCAGATGGTTATTGCTGAAGTTACAAGCAGTAACCAAGTTCAAAGTTTTCAAGATGCTTCTAAAAAAATAGTTAACATATTACAGGCTTTTTCGCGATCGCAAGACAAGTATAAATCTGCCGAAGAAGAAGTTGAGCAATGGAAACAGTCTCTTAATTTTCAGAGCCAAGAGCTACATCGCCGTGAACAAGAATTAGAACATAAAGAATCAGAACTAGACCAACTTGATGCAAGACGACAAGAAGTTGAGGAGTTAGAAGGAAATTTCGCCAAAGAGCGTCATGAGATTGAACAGTTACGAAAAAGTATTGAAGCTGATCGCGGACAAGCCAAAGCCTCAGCACTAACTGGTGAACAAGCTGAACATCTCAAAGTTCTGATTAGTCAATTATCGGCAAGTTTTAACAATCCAGATGCGCTCAGACCAGATGCGCTTAGAGAAAAAATTTATAGCTCGCTGGATTTAGTCAACAAGCGGCAAGGTGTATTGACTGAGTTTTGGCAAAATCTCGATAAACTTAAGAACGAAGCTGAAAAACAAAAGGGCATTTTAAATAAATCAACCGAAGAGCTGAGTACCCGCAAAAGTCAATGGCAACAGACTCAAGTTGCTCTTGCTGATGCACAAGCCGAGCTTAAGGCTCAGCGCGGCATCCTGAAGTTGCAAGAAAATAATATGGCAATGTCTAAAGTACAACTCGATGCACAAATAGACCTATATGAACAGACCTGCAATGCGATCGAGTCCTTTGGTGGACCGGGCAGCATGGAAGTACTTAGTCCAGAAGAAGAAAATCGTTTGCAGTCTATGTCTATTGAAGATTTAGAGTCAACAATTAAAGTTTTACAAGCAGATTTTGATAAGTTAGCAAACTATGTTAGCGCTCAAGAAGATGAGCTAGCTGGGCTAGAGGGAGAAATCGCTGATTTCCAAAGTCAAGTTGAAACTGCTGATCAGTTTGCGCGAATTGAACTCGAAAGTAATAAAGAATTTGCAGAGGAGCAGTACAAGCTTCTTGAAGAGAGCGTTTCGGGAATGAGGCGCAGTATGCAAGAGCGTCTATCAGTGTTGAATCAACAAAAGGCAGTTTTGGATCGCCGTAAAGGGATCGCTGTCGAGTCCAGTCCAGTTCAAAGTCTATTGCCTCTGTTATCGCAAATTGAGGCTCAAAAAAATCGTCAAGATCAAGAACTGCGGAAAATGGAGAGCCAAATTGAAGCGGTAAGAAACTATACACAGCAGCAGCAAGAAATGCTGAGCAGACAAACTCAAGAACATTTGCAGCAGGAGCAAGTTATTCGTACTGGCGAGACTCAACAACAAGAGCGGATCAGAATAGTTGCCGAATTATTAGGACAAATTAGCGCTCAAGAGCAACTCTTGCGACCTGTGCAAGATATTGTCGATACCCTGCGCCCTCAGTTAGAAGGCGCTATTCAGGATTTGGGTGCAATGTCAAATGGTAGTAACTCTTCGCAAATTTTGACTGATTTACATTCTGTGATTCAAAATCTAGTTCCCGCCTAAACTAGTTCCTACATAAAGAAGTGATGAGGTCGCGCCCGACCTCATCACTAGGAATATTTTTTTGTTAATCTTCGATTTTGACTGAAAGAATTTTATCGCCACGACTAATCGCTAGAGCTACTTCAGTATCTTCAGTATGACCAAAAGCGGCATATTGACCGTCTAAAAATGATGCGTCACCGAGTGTGATAAAAAATTGACTAGTGGCACTATTTGGATCGTTAGTGCGTGCCATTGAAAATACACCTGCTTTGGTGTGTTTAATGATTGGCTTCTTACCGCCAGTTAAGACTTGACCAACGGTTGCGGCGGTGTCACCTTCTGCCCAAATTTCTAGTTTGATGCGATCGCCTGATCCACCAGTACCATTACCCGCTGGGTCGCCGCCCTGAATTACAAATCCTGGCTCGACACGATGAAAGGTTAGTCCGTCATAAAAACCATGTTTAGATAGGTCTACAAAATTCTTGACAGTAATTGGAGCATGTTCATCATCAAGTTCGATGCGAATTGTTCCCTTAGCAGTTTCCATTACGGCACGGATCATACTTACCTGAAGTTTTAGTTTATTTATTCAGCTTAAAGTATACCAACCACTAAGACGGTTAGCGAGAAAACCCGCAGTAATTAAGAAATTGGGACAACGCTTTGCACCGCTTTGATTGCTGAGTTATGATGGAATTACATATCGTCTTTAAAAATTGCAAATAATTATGGATAGCAATAATTTGCTCAAGCAATTACTAATGCTTGGCGTTGGTACAACCTCGATTGTGTTAGAAAAGATTAAAGAAGCTAGTGAAGATTGGGTCAAAGATGGCAAAATCGATCCTGAACAAGCTTCCGAAATTTTTAATGATATCGCTAGCCGTCTCAAGTCGGAGCAGGGAAATCTAGAGACTTTGATTCAGCGTCAGATTAAGAATGTGATGCAAGATTTGGGTGTGCCACGTCAAAATGAAATGGATGAGTTGCGTGGAAGAATCGATCGCCTTGAACGTCAGTTTCGTGAATTAGAAAATAAACAGTGGCGGTAAATTATTTAGTGCTAATTATTAAGGATGCTAATTGATGGAAGCTTCAGGAATTCTCTATTTGGTGGGAACGCCGATCGGTAATTTGGAGGATATGACTTTCAGGGCGATCGCTACGCTCAAACAGGTTGATTTGATAGCGGCTGAGGATACGCGACATACGGGTAAGCTGTTGCATCATTTTGGGATTGAAACTCCGCAAACCAGCTACCACGAACATAATGCATTTAAGCGAGTTCCTGAATTAGTTGAAAAGTTGTTGGCAGGGATGGCGATCGCTTTGGTGACTGATGCTGGGATGCCCGCGATTTCTGACCCTGGAGTAGAACTGGTGCAAGGTTGTATCGCAGCTGGAATCAGAGTTATCCCGATTCCTGTGGTGACAGCTGGTATCGCGGCGCTAACTGCTTCTGGTTTTGCAACGCAGTACTTTGGGTTTGATGGATTTTTGCCCACTGACAAAAAAGAAAAACGCGATCGCTTAGAGATTTTACGACTGGAAACGCGGACAATGATTCTCTATGAATCGCCACATCGGTTGTTACGCACGCTTGTAGATTTGGCTGAAAGTTTGGGAAGATCACGTCAAATTGCGATCGCGAGGGAACTAACTAAACTGCATGAAGAATTTTGGCGCGGGTCGATTGAAGATGCGATCGCCCATTTCACGATTCAGGCTCCTAGAGGTGAGTTTACGTTGGTTTTAGAAGGAGCAGAACCTAGTCTGAAACCTGTTTGGACTGAAGATATTATTCTGACAGAGTTACAAAATCTGATTAAATCAGGAGTTTCGCGATCAGAAGCAAGCCGTCAATTAGCAGAACTCGCTGATTTACCCCGCCGTCAAATTTACCAGCTAGCGCTGACTTTATGAGAATAAAGTGTGGCTCTCCGCGCCACACTTTATTCTCAGTTATTTTCGGCGGCGCAAAAATACTAATAGCTTCTCAAAACCTTCGGGTAATGGGGCAACATTCTCGATTAATTCGCCTGAAACTGGATGCACAAAAGTGAGTCGCCATGCGTGCAGCGCCTGACCTAATAAATATTGCGATGTCTCTTTGTTGGGATGTCCATACAATGGATCACCTGCGATCGCCCAACCCATATGCGCGGCATGAACACGAATCTGATGCGTGCGTCCTGTTTCGAGATCGAACTTGAGTAAGGTGTAATGCCCTAAGCGCTCAGCTATTTGCCAATGTGTAACCGCTCTGCGTCCATCGTCAACGACTGCCATTTTTTTGCGATCGCGTGGATGTCGAGCGATCGCTGCATCAATTATGCCAGACTCACTTCTAGGAACTCCGCGCACAATCCCTAAATACTCACGCCGCGCTGTTTTTGCTTGAATTTGCGCTTGTAAGTCTTGATGGGCGCGATCGCTCTTTGCAACCACGATCGCGCCACTGGTATCTTTATCCAATCGATGCACAATACCCGGTCGTTGAGTTCCATTTATACCTGATAACTCTGTGCAGTGAGATAAGAGTGCATTAACTAAGGTTCCATCTGTATGTCCTGCCGCAGGATGAACGACTAGCCCCGCAGGTTTATTAATCACGATTAAATGTTCATCTTCGTAGAGTATATCTAGCGGAATCTCTTGAGCGACTAGATCGAGAGGTATGGCGATTGGAATAATTAACTGAATGCGATCGCCTGCTTTTACTAAGTCTTTTTTATTGTTACAAATAACTTCATTAACAGTGACATAGCCCTCATCAATTAATATTTGAATTCGCGATCGCGATAGATCAGTGAGGTGATTGGCTAAAAAGCGATCAATACGCTCAGATTTAGCCAAATCTGCCGCAACTTCAATCAAGTTAATATTGTTTGCTGTAGAAATTATTTCTGAATCCATGAAAATCTAATCGTGTATTTAAAAAACCTCCAAACCGTCAGCGATCAAGCGGACTAATAACGCTCTTCCCGCCACGATTGAGAACATGAGTATAAACCATCGTGGTCTGAACATCTTTATGCCCCAATAGTTCCTGCACCGTGCGAATGTCATAGCCATTTTCTAACAAATGAGTAGCAAAGCTATGACGCAAAGTATGAGGAGTAGCATTTTTATTTATATCTGCTTCTCCCAATGCTCGTTTCATTGCTCTCTGAATCCGATCCTCTGAGAGGTGATGTCGTCTTTTGCAACCAGTGCGCCGATCGACAGAGCGAGTTGGCGATGGAAAGATATATTGCCAGCGCCAATCCCTCGCCGCATTAGGATATTTAACAGCTAATGCATAGGGCAATTCTACTTCGCCCAACCCTACCGATAGATCGATATTGTATAAAGCCTGTGCATAAACCAACTGTTGCCGCAATGGTTCCACTAGCTTTTTGGGTAACATCGTCATCCGATCCTGTTCACCTTTTCCATCGCGAATGATAATTTCTTTCTGCTCAAAATCTACATCTTTAACTCGCAGTCGCAATCCTTCCATTAGTCGCATCCCAGTCCCATACAGCAACTGCAAAAAAAGCCCTTCCACTCCATCTGCGATCGCTAAAACTTTCTGAACTTCACTACGAGTCAAGACCACTGGCAATCTTTTTGGTCGTCTCGCTCTTTCAATATTATCGATGTCAGGTAAATCACTTTTGAGAACCTCTCGATATAAAAATAGCAATGCTGACAGGGCAATATTTTGAGTGGAAGCAGCAACATTTTTGTGAATAGCAAGATGGGACAAATAACCTCTAATTTCATCAACACCCATTTCTTGCGGATGGCGCTTGTTGTAAAAATAGATATAGTCCAAAATGTAATATAAATAACTTTTTTCGGTACTACGACTCATGTGTCTAAGTCGCAGCACTTGGCGAACTTGATTGAGCAAAGGCGAATCCGATGGCTTGTAAAAATTTGTAATGTCAGCCATACAAGCAGGGTATTTATAGAGATAAAATTAGCAAGAATAACTTTAGAAATTTAGACTGATAAAGTTATTGACAAAATTAGAGTTAAGCGGTAACTTAAGTTAAAGGACGTAATTATACCGCATCTGCGATAGAATTACAAGTTAGACTGCTAAATCGCGAAGTCCATAGAAGTTATCTGTTTGAGTTTGAGAACAAGCAGACAGAAACAATTGACTTCGTTGATGAGTTCCAAGAAGTTATTGGCGATCGCAAAGATAAATAATAATTAAGCGATCGGGGCATAACAAATCGTTGGAGCGGACAGAATTGTAATATCGTAGTTGAAAGCGAAAGTTAATTTCTGCCGCTCAACTCAACCGTTAGACTGTAATTTAGTTGAGGAGAATCGAATGAAAAACAAAACTCGCTTGAGTACTATTGTTCTTTATCTAGCTCTTTTGTGCAGCACGCCAGTCGGAACATTGATTTTTTCTGAATCTGCTC
>JANXUJ010000232.1 GCA_025356295.1 Cyanobacteriota bacterium | reverse complement strand
ACTTTTATGGGTTTTAACTAAGCGCCGCATCGCCTATTTGTATTTGTTGGCAAAAAAGTTTGACTAAAAAAGTTTGACTTAGGTGTTGACAAAATTTATCTCTACTGTGTATCTTGATAAAGGTCAATAACACGCCCCCATCGTCTAGAGGCCTAGGACACCTCCCTTTCACGGAGGCGACGGGGATTCGAATTCCCCTGGGGGTATTATTAGACCAAACGAAAAGCACAAAAAAGCACTTGCTGAGCAAGTGCTTTTTGTTTGGTTAAGCAAAGGCAGCGCTTTGCGATGCCTTTGCTTATAGCAATTTTTCAAGCCCGTAAATAAGTGACTTCAGCGCGAGAACTTTGCGAACGCAGAGTAGTACGCCTGCCATATAGCAAGTGCGATCGCTAGCATTATGTTCGATCTTCAAAGTTTCACCGATCGCGCCAAAAATTATTTCTTGACGAGCAACTAGCCCAGGAACACGCACACTGTGAATGCGAATGTTTTCGCCATAGGTTGCGCCCCTTGCACCCGCTAGATGTTCTTTTTCATCAACAATAGATAAGTTAAAAGTTTGACCTAATTCAGAGAGCATTTGTGCGGTTTTAATCGCCGTACCGCTAGGAGCGTCAGCTTTTTGGTTGTGGTGTAGCTCAATAATTTCAACGTGTGCAAAATATTTAGCCGCCGCGATCGCCGCTTGTTGCATCAAAATCACACCGACTGAGAAATTTGGGGCAATGATACAGCCTGTACTTGCCTTGTCGGCAAAAATAGCAAGCTCGGCAATTTGCTGCTCGCTTAAGCCTGTTGTGCCAACTACGGGGCGGACACCATAGGCGATCGCAGAACGAATGTTGTCATAGATGATGCTGGGATGGGTGACATCGATCATCACGGGCAGTTGTGACTCTTGAGCGGCTTGGGCTAAGACGACTTCAAGATTGTTAGTTACAGGTATTTCTAATTCACCAATACCAATCACTTCGCCGATATCTTCGCCATTGTGCGATCGCGCGATCGCACCCACAAGAGTCATATCTGGAGATTGGGCGATCGCCTTAATAATTTCGCGCCCCATTTTGCCTGTCGCCCCAGAGACGACAATAGGGATTTGTGCCTTATTGGTCATAAATTAAAACTGGAAAATAAAACTGCAAAGAAGGTTATTTTAAGAGCTTAGCTCACATCTTCTAAGGTAATAAGTTGATATCCTGCACTAGCGGGCGACACAACTGAGATAAACACTAAAGGTTCATCACCATTGTTAAACACTCCATGTACCGAACCAGCATAGGCAATGACCACATCTCCTGCAACGATTGACTGCGTAGACCCAGATTTATCTGTGTAATATTCTCCCTTGCCGCTCAAAATAGTCCAAGTATCCTGACCATTAGGATGAATATGCGCGGGTATTTTCTGCCCTTGCTTGATATACCAAGCCACAACGACTGCATCGTCTGATTCGCTAGCAACTGAACGAATAGGTTCTTCGTCAGTTGGTTGAAAAAACTTGGAACTAGGAAATACTCTAATTTTATTCATGTTTTTTAACGATTTTCTCGCTTGTGATTGTCCCATTCAACATCTTGCAAAATCGTCTAATTAATCACTTTGAGATTAATCACAAGCGAGAAAATTTGGCTTTCGGGATTTTATTAAAAATTAATTGCCTAAGCATAGTTAGAGGTTGTACTATTGTTAGCTGGACTGAAAAAATAGGAGACTACTATCATGAGTCGTGTATGCCAACTAACAGGCAAAAAAGCCAATAACTCGGTATCGATTTCTTTCTCACACAAGCGTCATAAGCACTTACAGCACGTTAACTTACAAGACAAGAGAATTTGGTGGGAAGAAGGAAAACGTTTTGTAAAATTACAAATTTCTACCAAAGCAATTAAGACTTTGCAAAAGAAAGGGCTATCTGCATTTGCTAAGGAAGCAGGACTCGACCTCCGCAAGTTCTAATAATTTAAGGGAGCGCACCGCGCTCCTTTTTTATTAATGTAAACATTGGCATATGAATATTGGCATAGTTGGTTTGGGATTGATTGGTGGCTCGCTAGGTTTAGATATCCTTGCGTCAGATCAAGATAACTATGTATGGGGCATCAGTCGCAATCCTGAAACTTGTAAACAAGCTGTAGAGATTCAAGCTGTAAATGTGGCGAGTACAGATATTACAGAAATCCCTGATCGCATTCTCAGTCAAACAGATATCATCATCATCTGCACGCCGATCGCCGCCATCTTGCCAATGATTGCTGCGCTTGCACCAAAGCTGAACTCTAATGTAATTTTTACAGATGTCGGCTCAGTTAAGGCGGCGATCGCGGAACCTGCATCAAAAATTTGTCAGCAATTTGGTCAGCGATTTGTGGGTAGTCACCCAATGGCTGGGACTGCCTTTCAGGGCATATTAGCCGCTGAACGCCATCTATTTCAAAATCGCCCCTGTGTAGTTACACCTAGTAAATCCCGTGAGGCTGTCGAAAAAGTGCGATCGCTCTGGCAATCAGTCGGAATGAATGTGTATGAATGCAGTCCCGAAGAACATGATCGCGCTGTTGCGATGATTAGCCATCTGCCCGTGATCATTAGCGCCAGTTTGATTAATGCTTGTCAGCAACAAGAAGATGCGATCGTTCTCAAGTTGGCACAAAATCTAGCTAGTTCTGGTTTTCGAGATACCAGTCGTGTCGGCGGCGGCAATCCTGAACTCGGTCGCCTGATGGCGGAATATAATCAATCAGCATTATTGCGATCGCTTCAGACTTATCAGCAATCTTTGCAAGAAGCGATCGCTTTAATCAAGAACAAACAATGGGAACAACTCGAAGCTTGGTTAGCGAATACGCAAAGCGAGCGCCCATTTTATGTTGTAGAAGATTATGTTGCCGAGTCGTAATTACTGTTCAGCGATGTTGTCAATTTTTTCGCGAATCGATAGCTGGATAAGCGCGCGGAGTAAAGAGAATCCAGAGAAACTTGCGCTCACAAAAGCAGCGATCGCCCAACCACTATATGCACCTGCTGTGCCAACTAATAGCACGGCTCCTGCTAGCACCAAAAAGCCTGTAAAACAAGCATAGATTAGAGCTTTAACGGCAATATTAATTCGTTTGAGAGTGCGATCGCTTTCGGAGGATTTGACCTGAATCATCAATTCACCGCGTTCGATCCGTTCTTCCAAACGTTCCAGTAAAATTTCCATTCGACTGGGTTTATTAAGTTGATAGATCAGAAAATCTTTTGCTTGTCCCGCCAACGCCCCTAAAGTATTGCCTCGTCCTTTAGTCAAGACAATACTTTTAACAAATGGTTGTGCCGCGACAGTAAGGTTATATTCAGGATCAAGTATCCTCGCGATGCCATCTAATGTCGCCAGAGACTTGAGAATATAGGTCATTTGCGGTGGTAAACGAAATGGTTGCTTCTCAAAAATTGCCACAAGTTCACCCTTGATCTGCTCAAAAGCACGCACATCGACAGGTTTTTCCGTAAATCGATCAAGCATAAATTTCATCATCCGTTTAACGGGACTCATGTCGGCAATTGGTTCGATCAACCCCATATTTGTGAGCATATCCACTACTTCGTTAGTGTCTTTTCGTAGCACCGCAAAGAAAGTTTTTGCCATCTGATCTTTATTCATGGTCTGCACTTCCGCCATCATGCCATAATCATAAAAGATGAGACTTCCATCTTTACTGACGGCGAGATTTCCAGGGTGTGGATCGGCATGAAAAAATCCATCTTGCAGAAGTTGTTTGAGATAGCAACAGATTCCTAATTGATTAATTTGTTTTGGGTCTAGTCCACAGGCTTCGAGAGCTTGGCGATCATCGATTTTGATCCCAGGAACATATTCTAGAGTCAATACCATTGAAGTGGAATATTCCCAATAGACTTTGGGGACGACTATGCGTGGGTAGCCTTCAAAATTTTTGCGAAAGCGATCGGCATTCTTCCCTTCGATTACATAATCAATTTCTTGATAGAGAATGGTGAAAAACTCATTATAAATCCCTTCCAGATTATATCGGCGTGTCCACGAGAAATAGCGCCGAAAGACTTTGAGAAGTTTGCCAACTGCAAGTAAATCTAGATCGAAAAGTCTTTTTAGACCAGGGCGTTGGACTTTGACAACGACATCTTCGCCTGTGTATAGAGTGGCGCGATGGACTTGACCGAGACTGGCTGCCGCGAGAGGGGTTTCATCAAAGTCGCGATAGAGCGTGTAGAGCGATTTACCAAGTTCGATTTCGATGATTTCTCTGGCTTCTTTGGCACTAAAGGCTGGGACTTTGTCTTGAAGTTGTGCTAAAGCGCTGATGTATTCTGGAGGTAATAAATCAACTCGAGTAGAGAGGGATTGTCCGATTTTGATGAATGTTGGGCCCAATTCCAGCATGTTTTGGACTAGCCATTCTGCTCTTTTACGGTGAGTATCTGATGTACTATTTTGCCAAAATCTATCCCACCACACAAAAAATAGAAATGTGAAAGCAGTCGAAAAAACCTCGCGTTGGCGGGCGAGTGAAGAGCTTCTGATTTTCTGCCAGCGCAGCTTTTTGATTGGTAACTGGGCGATCGCAGACATATTTTGCTACTTAGTGGCTTTGCTAACGAGCATTACCATGTTTATATTACCCAATTCGCGTCTAAAAATAGACCGATCGCTTTACGCCCACTCTAAGTCTTTAGGTATAAAAAAATGACAAGACTTTGCTATGGTTATGTTTAGTGGCGATCGCCATATTTTTTTTAATTATTCCTAGGGGCAATCTAATGGGTGAAATTACCAGAGATGAAATCCGCGAACGTTTAGGCAATATTGATCAAATTCGCGATATCATTTTCGGCGCACATTTGCGCGAATATACCAGTCGGCTAGATAAGGCTGAGTTAGATATTTCGACAATGCAGCAAGATGTCCGCGATCGCCTTGGTGAACTAAAGTCGGTTTTGGTTGTCGAGTTACGCACTGCTGTTGAAGCCATTGATAAGCGCTTAAAAAATATTACTGCGTCTACTCAAGAAGAAACCGCTGATCTGCGACAACAATTTGATCGCATCAATCGTAAGTTTACAAATAATATTGAGACACTTGACGAAACTGTCGAAGCTCAAAGAGTGACACTGCGTAATGAGCTTGCTCAAACTAGAGATAGTCTGCAAAGCGATAATCGTGAACTGCGATCGCTAGTTTTAGAAGAGCTAGACCGTCATTTTTCGATTCTTCGAGGCGAAAAGCTCTCTAAAGACGATATGGCTGAGTTGCTATTTGAGCTTGGCATGAGGCTAAAGGGGTCAGAGTTTGTGCCTGAATTGCGCGAAGCTGCTAATGAACGAGCTGATGAAAAATATGAGCAGGTTAGTATAAATCCAAAACCTGAGCGATCGCCTTTATTTAATGCAGATATTAATGCAGATGAGGCTTTGGACAGTAGTAACGCTAGAACTGTATCGCGCCCTAAATCAAAATAAAATCTATCAGACATAGCGGCGCAAAGCGCCGCTATGTCTGATAGTCACAAGAATAGTATTCTAGAAGATGATATCTCGAAAATATGTCGGCGAGCAAAGGTGATTTAAACAATAAAGCTCTCAGCGATGTTGAGAAATTTTTGCTTTTGCTCTCCGATCTAAAAATTGTTGAATCTGAGATTAAAGAGCAGATAGATATCCCCGATATTAAGCCAGATATAAAGTCTGCAAATATGGAGACTCTAAATATAGAACCTTCAGCTATAAAGCGATCGCCTTCAGCTTATTCTTTTCCTAGTCTCTTAGATGAGCTACCTTTTTTAAGCTCTGATCCCTTAAGGTCTGAGACATCTCAACCTAGCTCTCAATCACAGCCAAAAGAGCAGTCAAGAGATATATCGATCGAAAATTTTTTAGATAACTCATTAGAAGATGATAAAGCATTACATCTTTTGCAAGATATATTAGTTGTGCCAGAACTGGAAGAACTACGAAGTTTTAAAATTGCCGTTGAGCAGAAGTTAGGAATTGTTGAAAGTCAGGTCAACAACCCTGCTTTGATGAATAAAATTAAGGAGTTAGAGAACTTAGTTCAACACGCATCTATTGATCTTAATCAGTTTGGCTCAAAGCTGATTGATGTCAGCAATGAGCAAAACAGCATTCCGATGGAAATCGCGAATGTTAGAGATCGGATTGGGCAGTTAGAACAGCAGATTTATGAACCTAATGCTTTAGTACAGCTTCTACTCCCGATTGTCGCCGAGTTACTTAATCTCAAAGTGGCTGAATCTAGAGAGGCGATGTGTCAAGCAATTATGCCGATTATTGCGGAAGTGATTTTTGAGCGATCGCAACTAGATCGTCTCGTAATGAGTCATGCGATCGCTGACCTTTTGCCAAATGCGATTAGTGAACAGATTCGCAATAATCCAGACCAAATTGCGAAGGCTCTTGCGCCAGAGATGGGTGCTGCTATTAAGCAACAAATTGTGATCGAAAGTGACTCAATGGTTGAAGCTCTCTATCCTGTAATTGGGAACACGATTGCTAAATATTTAGCCGAGGCAATTCGGTCTATCAATGAAAAAGTTGAACAAACATTTAGCGTTCAGGGTTTACAGCGAAAATTTCGAGCTAAGATGCAAGGAGTTTCTGAAGCAGAACTCATTCTGAAAGAGTCACTTCCATTCGAGGTGCAAGCAGTGTTTTTAATTCATAATCTTTCAGGATTGGTGATGATCGATATTCAACAAAGCGATCTTGATTCACAGGCTGATCCTATTGACTCAGATATGTTGGCAGGAATGTTGACCGCTATTCGTAGCTTTGCTAGTGAATGTATGTCGCGATCGGCAAGTAACAACGAACTCGATGCCATCACCTATAGCGGCTCTAAAATCTTGCTCGAAGTCGCAGGATATTGTTATCTAGCTGTGATCATTCGTGGTGAACCCGATCGCGCACTTGTAACTAAAATTCGCGATGTGTTTGGTCAAATTGTGCAAGTTCATGGCGATCGCCTCAAACAATTTGACGGTGATCTCAGCATTATTCCAATTGCAGTTGAAAGCGAACTCCAAACATTGATGAAATTTTCACAGGTAAAGCAGCCTAAAAAACCATCAAAATTTCTAGTTTTTGCAGGTTTAGCCCTGCTTTTGTTGGTTTGTGTACCAATTGGGATTTATCAATATCAGTCTCAGCGCGATCGCCAACTCGAAGCTAAAGTTTTAGAAGCATTAGCAATTACTCCTGAGCTTTCTGTCTATCGTCTTAGTGTGGTCGCCAATGGCGATCGCCTTAATCTATCAGGCAAATTACCCAGTCAATATTTGCGCGATCGCGCCTTACAAGTTGTCAGTGAGTCAGCTAAAGCCAGTAATATCAACAACATTAATATCAATAACAATATTTACGCTGTCAATATTCCTGCCGATCCCACTCTCGTGGCGATCGAAGTGCAACGCCTAACCAAAGTTCTCAACTACACCGCAGGAGTCAAAATCGCCAGTCAATTTAAAGACGGACAAGTAACCATCATCGGGAAAGTCGAACAACCCAGCATGATTCCTAAAATCACTCAAGCCTATACTAAAATCTCTGGGATTAGCACAGTTACCAATGCCACTAACATTCTTAGCCCTAAGATTCCAATTCGTATTTACTTTCCGTTTGCAGTTACCACACTGCAAACGACAGAGATGGACAAGCTATTAGAAGTTCAAGCTTTTTTGACTATGTACCCAGACTATAACATCAACATTTTTACAAAAAGTGATAATATCGGCGATCGCACCGTCAACTACGAAATAGGCATAAAACGCTGCCAAGTGGTGAGAGACAACCTCTTACAGAAAGGGATTAACGCTAATCGGTTACATATTTCTGGAATAATAGATACACCTATTCATCAAACCTCTGACCAAATGGCAAGATGGGTAGAGTTTGAACCTACACTGAAATAAATGTCTTCTCCACCCAAAGTGATTTCTCAAAAAATATGTCTTGTTGGTGATTTTGGCGTTGGTAAAACTAGCCTAATTCGTCAGTTTGTTGATCGCCAATTTAGTGATAAATATTTATCAACAGTTGGCGTGAAAATCTCGCGTAAATTAGTATCTATTCCAGATTTAGCAAGTAACTCGGAAGAAGAATTTAAACAGTTACAACTAATTGTATGGGATATAGAAGGAAGTATTCGCTTTAAGGCGATCGCCCCCAGCTATTTACAAGGAGCAAAGGGAGCGCTAATGGTTGGGGATGTAACCAGAGAATCAAGTATGCAGAATCTTAAAGAACATGTCCAACTTTTTCAATCAGTTAATCCTAAGTCAAGCTTAATCATCGCTTTGAATAAAGTCGATTTAATCGAAAATGACGAAAGAGATTATCTATTTAAATCTATCCAAACTGAATTTGCCAGTCTCCAAACACTCACATATATGACATCTGCAAAAACAGGCGAAGCCATTGATGAAATATTCCAAACGCTAGCTTCGCAAATGCTGATGCTAAAATGAGATTCATCCAGAATATTAGTAAAATCGCATAAACAAATCATAATCATCGTATTTATTAAAACTATTGGTTGCTATGAAACAGTCAAAACTTCTCAAAAAACTTCTCACTGCTTCAGAGCGATCGTTCATCATGATTGATCGAGAGTTTATAGTTACTGACGCATCTTATGGGGCTGAAAGATTTTCTGAATGTCCATCTGAGCTATTGCTAGGTAAAGATATCCGTCAAATATTTCCCGAAACAATTGGATTGGAAGAAATTTTTAATAATATTTGGCTAAATCAATCTACTGGTTTTGAGATGGAAGGGATTTGCCGTAGTAATCCTTTGAAAGAACCTATCTATTTTGATTTTTATATCATTGGTACAAATGAAGTAGAAGAAGCAGATAAGCACATTATTATTTGTATTGAAGATGCTACAGAGATGATGGTGATGTCTCAAGTTTTGATGCAAAGAGCTAATGAATCTGACTTACTTGCTAATGCTCTAATTAAATCAAAAGAGTATATCGATAAGATTATTTCAGCAATGGCAGATGCCTTAATCGTTACCGATCATCAAGGACTAATCAAAACTATCAATCTAGCCACTGTTCGCTTATTTGGGTATTCTGAATCTGAACTCATTGATACTTCGATCGCCATATTATTTAAAAATGAAGCTCATTTAGGTTATTTAGATCGCGACTATAGTTTCCAAAATATTGAAGTACTCTGCTTATCTAAAACACAAGCAGAGATTTGGATTTGTTTTTCCTGCTCCACCATACTTCATCTAGAACATAGTACTCACAATTTTGTTTATGTGGGTCGCGATATTACTGAACTCAAGCGCAAAGAGCAGGAGTTGTTGGCGGCTAGAAAGTTTGCGGAACAATCGGCTCAAGCAAAAGATGTATTCTTAGCAAATATGAGTCATGAAATCCGTACACCCATGAATGGAGTGTTAGGGATGACTGATTTATTATTGGGAACGCCTTTAGACGATCGCCAGCAAGACTTTGTAGAAAATATTCGTCTGAGTGGCAACTTATTACTTAGTTTAATCAATCGAATATTAGATTTATCAAAGTTAGAAGCAGGAAAAGTTGAATTAGAAAATCTGCCTTTCCATTTAGAACAGTATGTTGAAGAAACTCTTGAGCTTTTTGCTTCACCGTCTCACAATAAAGGACTAGAACTCAATGTATCTCTTGAGCAAAGTTTACCAAGTTTGCTCATCGGAGATACAGTACGTCTGCGACAAATTCTGATGAATTTGATTGCCAATGCAATTAAGTTCACGAATGAGGGTGAGATATTTATTCAAGTTGAACGCGATCGCAGTTTGGAACAAAGCTCCTCTCAGATATATTTGCGATTTTCAGTCACTGATACAGGTATTGGTATTGATATTCATAATCAGGACAAGCTTTTTAAGCCATTTTCTCAAGTTGATGCCTCAACAACGCGACATTTTGGTGGTACTGGATTAGGATTAGCTATTTGTCGTCAATTAGTGGAACTGATGCAAGGAGAAATTGGCATATATAGCCCAGTTGAGAACGGGAAAGGTACTTGTTTTTGGTTTAGGCTTCCTTTCGATATTCAACCTTTTAATATTCAATCCCCCTCACAATGTTCAAGCTATAACCATCAAGCTCTAACTAAGCAACGTATTTTAGTGATTGATAAAAATAAACATGCTCGCGAGGCGGTTCGTTATTACCTTGCTAGAGTCGGTGCAGAGGTCTATGAGGCAACTGATATCAGCGAGGCGATCGCACTTTTAAGTCGCGTTGATCTAGTCTTGATTGATTGGCAGTTGACTGATTCTAATAGCGTTGAAATCACTAAACAAATTCAGACTAGACAAGAGTTTGCAAAGTTACCATTTATAGCGATGTTGACATCTAATCAACAAGGAGAAATACAAACAATTATTGGTCAAGGATTTTGTGGAAGTATCACCAAACCTTTTAAAGAGAAGCGTTTACTAAAAGCAATATTTCTCGCTCTTGGTATAGAAACATCTCTTGCTAAAGATTCTTTATCCTTGAGCCTAATAACCGCTATAGAGAATGTTAGCGTAGCAGAATTAAGCAGTTTAAAAATTTTATTAGCAGAAGATAATGTTGTTAATCAAAAAGTTACGATGACATATCTATCACAGCTAGGCTGTCAAGCAGACTTAGCGGAAAATGGAGAGAAGGTATTGCAATTATTGCAAACTAAAAATTACAATCTTATTTTAATGGATTGTCAAATGCCTCTATTAGATGGCTATGCAACCACTCAAGCCATTCGTCAACTCGAAGCTAATAAGACTGATCATATAATCATAATTGCGATGACCGCGAATACTTTTCAAGAAGACCGCGATCGCTGTTTAGCAGTAGGTATGGATGACTATCTCAGCAAACCAATTCGTAAACAACAACTCAAAGATACGCTCGATCATTGGATGACAAAAATCGCGCCAGACCGCTGATTTAAGGCTAGTTCAAAATAAAGTCCCACAAAAGCCTCATATAGTGAGACTTTTATGACAAGATTTATAAGCACAACATCAAAAAAGTTTTCGTCTAGATAGCCATGCTCAAAGCTGGGATTGTCGGACTACCCAATGTGGGCAAGTCTACGTTATTTAATGCCCTAGTTGCCAATGCCAAAGCGGAAGCAGCCAATTTCCCCTTTTGTACGATCGAACCCAACGTTGGCTCGGTGTCCGTCCCTGACGATCGCCTAATTACTCTCGCTGAGGTCGGTAAGTCTGCGCAAACTGTACCGACTAGGGTCGAGTTTGTCGATATCGCAGGACTGGTCAGAGGCGCAAGTAAAGGTGAGGGACTAGGAAATCAGTTTTTAGGAAATATTCGAGTCTGTGATGCGATCGTGCATGTGGTGCGATGTTTTGAAAATGAGGACATCATCCATGTCGAAGCATCCATCGATCCTGTGCGTGATATCGAGATTATTACCCTTGAACTCGCCCTGTCAGACTTAGCACAAGTCGATCGCCGTATTGATCGCGCCCGCAAAGCTTCCCGTACTGATGCTGATGCTAAGGTCGAGGTGATCGCATTGGAAAAAGTGCGTGAAGTGCTTGATGCGGGTAAGCCTGCTCGCTTGGCTAATCTCACTGATGAAGAAAAAGAAGCGATCGCGGTTTTGCAGTTGCTCACCCTTAAACCCACGATTTATGCGGCGAACGTGTCTGAAGATGATCTCGCCACAGGCAATGCTTTTGTCGAGAAAGTTAGAGCGATCGCTGATGCTGAAAATGCTGAAGTAACAATCGTCTCTGCTCAAGTGGAAGCGGAACTAATCGAGCTACCCGATGATGAACGCCAAGATTTCTTGGAATCTCTTGGTGTCAAAGAAGGTGGCTTAAAATCCTTAATTCGTGCTACTTATCATCTTCTGGGGCTACGCACATACTTCACAGTTGGGCCCAAAGAAGCGCGTGCATGGACAATTAATGCTGGAATGAAAGCTCCACAAGCAGCGGGAGTAATTCATTCTGATTTTGAGAAATCTTTCATTCGTGCCGAGACAGTTGCTTTCAAAGACTTGATCGAAACAGGTTCGATGAGTGCGGCGCGCGCTAAGGGCTTATTACGCAGTGAAGGTAAAGAGTATGTTGTTCAAGAAGGCGATGTAATCTTGTTCCTCACCAGTGCCTAATCGCTAAAAAAGTGATGACGTTCCGCGCTTCGCGCGGAACATCATCACTTTTTT
>JANXUJ010000180.1 GCA_025356295.1 Cyanobacteriota bacterium | reverse complement strand
ATATTCTGGAAGTCTTGACTGCCGATCACCACTTTCAGCAAGAAGGATTTACAATTCTTTTCTAGCGATCGCCTCAATCATCAGTATCTAATCGCTCTACAAAACTTGACGGTTGATTAAAATAGGATTTCAGTTAATAATTGCTATTTTGGGTTTCAGGAAATTACGGGCGATCACTTATAATTAAACCTTAAAGAGACTATGTGTTTACCATCCGTAAGCCAAAATATCAATCATTATAAAATGCCAAATTTAGCTTTTTTATGCCATAATGAGGCTTTAATGAGTATAAACTTTAAGGGGGCATACAAATGGCAGTAGGACATGACTTTTCTGTTCGTTTAAAACAAGTTAGAGTCAAAAAGAAAACTATTACTCGTACTATTCGAGATGTGATTGCAGATCTTCAGAGTGCAAAGATCACAATTCCTTCTTATCAGAGAACGTTTGTCTGGGAAACGGATAGGCATTGCACATGAACATAATGATCAAGGAAAAACAGGGAAAGATTTTTGATTCTTATGCTTGAGATAGAAAAGTAATAGCCGAATCGAAATCTGCAACATTTCCTTAGACTTGGAATAACATAAAGTCTTGCGATGTAACCTTGTCAGATAATGCCTTAGTCTTGTGTTCTCCCCTTCAACCCTTGTCATATCAGTTTTGCAAACAATTTGATCCTCTGGATTAATATATTTGGGGTAAACACAATAGCCATCAGTAACCCAAAAATAGCAAGACCAACTTTTAATCATCATCCACAAAGCATCAAACCCACATTCCGCTCGTAATGGAAGGGTAAGATAATTACCAAAAGGCAAGGAAGAAGCCAAAAAAGAGGAAATAGTTATAAATAGTATAAATGGAGAGATGAAAGTAACGAACCTAGACCATCTAGGAATCGTGGCAGGAATCATCGACGAGATGGGAATCGTAGAAGAAATAAACACGAGAATCGGGAGAAGCTCCCGAGAAAAAGTAAGCGCAGGAGTAATCGTCAAAGCGATGCTGCTGAATGGCTTAGGATTTGTATCAGGGCCCCTGTATATGTTTAGCAAATTCTTTGAAGGAAAACCAACCGAGCACTTATTGGGCGAAGGGATAGCAGCCGAACAAATCAACGATGACCGCATCGGTAATGTACTGGATGACTTACATGAAGCAGGACTGAGTGAGACATTTTTAGGAATCAGCCTGAAAGCAGTAGGAAAATATGAAATCAAGGTAGAAACAGGACATATAGACTCAACCTCATTTCACGTAGATGGGGAATATGGTCGAGAGGAAGAACGGAGTATCGAAATCACGCATGGATATTCACGCGACCATCGCCCCGACCTGAAGCAATTTATGATGAACCTAATCTGCGTTGGAGACGGGGACATCCCCGTGATGATGGAAGTGGTAAGTGGGAATCAAGCCGACAAAGCAAGATTTGCAGGATTATTACAAGAATTCAAAGAACAATGGACATTTGAGGGAATATGCGTAGGCGATGCAGCGTTATACAGTGAAGAAAATATAGTAGCGATGACAGGACTAAAATGGCTAACCAGAGTGCCATTAAGCATCAAAACCGCCAGTGAATTGATATCAAGCACAACTGAGATGCAAGACAGTAAATTTAAGGGATACAGTACAGCCGAATTTGTGAGTGAGTATGGTGGGGTAAGGCAGAGATGGATTTTAGTTGATAGCCAAGCAAGGCGTAAATCAGACATTAAAAAGTTAGACAAAAAGCTTGAGCAAATCCAACAAAAATGTCATCAAGAGTTACAGGCTCTGACGGGACAAGATTTTGCTTGTGCTGCCGACGCGATCGCTGCTGCCGAGAAATTATCAACTCAGATGAAATTGCACAAACTCTCAAATATTCAGACAGTAGAAAAGCCACATTATGCGAAACGGGGTAAGCCACAACCTGATGCTATACCCACCAGCATTAGTTATCGGGTTACCGCGACGGTGATTCCGATAGACGCAGAAATCTTGGCTCAGAGACAGCGTTGTGGCAGGTTTATTCTCGCCACGAATATTCTTGATCCCTTACAATTTACCGCTGATGATGCTTTACGGGAATACAAGGCTCAGCAGGGTACTGAGCGTGGTTTTCGTTTCCTCAAAGACCCTTTGTTTTTTACTTCGAGTGTTTTTCTCAAGTCTGCTAAACGCATTGAAGCTTTGGGTATGATTATGGTGCTTTGCTTGCTCGTTTATAATTTAGCCCAACGTCAACTCAGACTTGCTTTGGCTCTTGCTCAAGATACTATTCCGAGTCAATTGTGTAACCCTACTAATTCTCCAACTTTGCGTTGGGTCTTTCAATGTTTTATGGCGGTTCATTTAGTTTCTTTTCAGGGACTTACTCAAGTTGTTAATTTGTCTCCTCTTCGCCTTCATATTTTAAATTTCTTTTCTCCTGCCTGCCAACGCTATTATTTGCTCCCTGCTCCTGTTTCCTAATTGTTTTTTCCCTTCCATTACGAGCGGAATGTGGGACACAAAAGTCCTCAATTCTCCTATCTTTACGTTTCATTTTCACACTTGTTGGGAAATGTATTCTTTTTGCTAAGAAACGTGTGCGATCGCCCCGTCCTAAATACATATTTTTGCAGAATCTGCTCTAGATCTCATTAGTAAAATATGATAGGGAACCTCATCTAAATTCGGCTGTCTTACAGGTTCTAAGAGATTTTTATCTTTGGTATCATCATAAAAATCAACTGCTAACTTTTTGAATGTTTCAATTGGAATCGCCCAGCTAGATTCAATCATTAATTCATGCATTGGTTTACAAGGTTTTGTGTTGTCAATGTAAATATATGGGTCGCCGAAAATTGGATATGCGTGCATTCCGTTAATTCCTATTACTTCCCCACGAAGATTAATTACTGCTCCTCCACTCATTCCTTTCTCAACTTCGTTGGTATAGCCAATTTGATAACCACCATCCAGAATTTTTTCATTTACTATTGAAATTTTGCCACTGGTAAACTTAAATTTTTCTAATTTAAGGCGATCTTCTTGAAAGGGGTAGCCGACCGCAATAATTGAGTCTCCAACTTCGATATTAGTTGATTTACCCAAGGCTGCTACTTTATAACTTGACTTGCTAGAAAATTGTAAAAGGGTTAAATCATTCTTACCAAATTTGATCTTTTTTACAATTTCGGCACTATATATTTGACTATCATAGGTTTTGATTTTATATTTACTACTATTTTGCAAGACATGATTGTTAGTTAATACAAAATAGTTATTATTTGTTCTCTTAATAATTATTCCCG
>JANXUJ010000170.1 GCA_025356295.1 Cyanobacteriota bacterium | reverse complement strand
TGTAGTAGTCGCTCCCAGCAAGGTCTGAATTTTAATCCACTTAATTTTTTTGCTCGTATTATTAGAGACTGACAAATTAATACAAATAGGATAAACAAGTGTTGCATTAGGATCGTACAAAAACCCTTTTGAGTCAAACTCTAATACATAGGGACTAGCTTTTACATTTGTGGACAGACCTTCCGTGACAGTTTTAATGATAATGCCCGTATCTAAAGATTGATCTCCCCCATTGCTTCTGAAATTATCTAGTCTATAAGCAGGGCTGTTTGAGTTAGCTGTAAATGTTATTTTGGTGCGACTGCCCAAGTTACTGGCGTCATTATTCTGGCGAATTTTTGCATCTGACTGAGCCGTCTTAATTGCTTGGAAAACTTTTGTTTGCGAGGCGTTAAGGCGTTGGTTATTGACAAAGCTTAACCAAGATGGAGCGGCGATCGCACTGAGAATACCAACGATGATCATTACGACTAAAACTTCTAGAAGTGTGAATCCTAAAGATTTAGGATAGCGATCGCGGCGCTTTTTAGGTGTTAAGGCTCTTTTAAAAAAGCTAGAAAAGCTTCTAAAAAGAGAGCTAAAAAAACTATAGATAGACATTCTTTTTAATCTCACTTTAAATTACTTCTTCTTCAAACCGATCGCACTACGTCCAAAGCTACGCACATCAGCATTGGGGAAAAACGTTATATTGCTAGTAGTGGCTAGACGATTGGCTCTTGGAACTGGTGGAGTTCCTAAACGGGCGATTGCATTACCGCGTAGATAGATTCTGGCGGTGACACTCTCAGGGGTCACACAAGCATAAAAACTACTTAACTGAGAAGGATTGAATACAGTGGAAACAAAGTCTTCAGGGACACGTTGAGTCACACTTCCCGATGTGTTAGTCGCAGAAGCTGGATTAGGGTTGCCAACGCCAACTGAAGGGTCATCACAATCTAGGTTGACAGGAGATGCAACTCCCGTAATAGTAGAATTTTTGCCGATGGGAATCTTGATAGCTGAAGCGGCTGTCGCCGAAGTTCCTGTGCCAGCTGCAGCAACATTTCCACCTTGAATTGCCGCATAGTTAGTGTCATCCATAAAATCAACTAGCGTGGTAAAAGGAGTAATAGGAGGATCACCAGCAGCAGTAGGAGTGGTTGAGAAATTAAAATTATCAAACTTTTTCCATGCTGCTGAAAGTGTCGATAAAGTGCCTGCACTGGAAAAGTCTGGTTTATTAAAACCTTTAGATGGAACGATAAAGTAAGTGTTGGAATCTACTAGGGGTGTAGGAGTTATGATAAGTGGAGAATTAGCTCTAACACTTAAGTTTGCGGCTAAGGGGCAACCAATAGGGCTAGTGATCGTGCCAGAAACATTAGTGATCGCAGCGCCAGTCCCGCAATATGCCACATATCCATCCTTTAGTTCCCATCGCAAAATGCGGGCTGTATTTGACCAAGTACTACCACTATTACCCGTAATAAGAGGATCATCATTTTTTAAGTAGTAAGCGACCAGCGAATAAGTATAGGTATCTCTTCCATAAGCACTTGTCGCAGCCACACAGGTTGTCTGAGCTGTCCCTACATAAGGCATACAGCCAATTTCTGCTGGTGCTGCTGCTGGGGTCGCGCTGTATCTCGCACTAGAGTTAGGGGCATAACTAAAGCGTTTCCAGAACACTAGAACTGGGGTGCAATTGGTTGTATTGCATTGATTTGTAGCTCCACTGTCTGTATGTGGCAGTTGGCTATTTATCCCAGCCAGCGCCTCAGACCCATAGATATAAATTGCCTCTTGCAAATCGTCTGAGATATAGCTAATCGCTGCTTGCAGTTCTTCTTGAGCGTTGGACTTAGCTGTCTCTTTGCGATCACTGTCTAGTACTCCCACCAAAAAGCTGAGCAATATAGACACTAGCAACGATGCGATCAAAGCCGCAACTAGCAACTCAATCAATGTAAAACCAGCCGCTAAACCTTTGCGATGAGTAGCTCTTTTAGGGCGAAATACATTTGGTCGAGATACATTTGGTCGAGATACATTTCTGCGTTGCCAAAATGCAAATAGTTTTTGGAGGAGTTTTTTCATAGGACAGCGTTCTCTGCTTGGTGATTAATTTGAACCAATGCCTGACCTGATATCATCAAGGTTGTTAGCGTTTGTGGTTGGCAATATCTGCGATCGCACGGTCACGATGGGACAAGTGATCGAGGCTGTTGCTGCAAATGGGGTTTTGCTTCCAGCGCATGATGCCTCTGTGCCAGTTCTGAGTGCTGTACCTGAAGCGAGAGCATCAGCGCGGTAGACTCTAACAGCTAACCAGAAGCCTTGACTTCTTAGATTAGTGGATGCATTAGTAGCTGAGCTTAGTGGACCGCTTCGCATCGGTTGTATAAATAAGTCTTGGGGATCATTGATGCTCCAACCACCGCCACCCGCATCAACACAAATACCTGCAACTTTGCCTGAGTCTACATTTGCAGCAAGACTGTTATTACAAATTTTAGTGGGGTCAAATATGGCTCCAGTCCCAGTTCCAGTAGGGGGATTCGGTGGTTGGATCGAGTTAGCTGCAACTGGATCTTCAAACACATACTGACCTTGAGCGTTGGGCAAGCTCTTGACTAAAGTATCTGGAAAATTAGTAGTGTCAATGACTCCGCCTCTGACGGCATCAATATATGATCTTGCGGCTTGGGTTGCCTGATCGATCCGTCTAGCATTAATTCTGGCAGATGTCGAGAGAGCCACCATCGGCGCGATCGCCACAATTAGGATGCTCACCACGGCAACTGCTACCAGTGACTCTAGGATTGAAAATCCTGCTTCTTTGGTTGAGTTTGTTAATCGCTTTCTCTTACTGATGCTGAATGGATAAGTAGCGATCGCCGCTTTTATCTTAGGATTCGAGCTATCTACAGCTTTGCAATTTAGATTTAACATAATCCACCATCAACAAGAAACTAAGGACAAAGCATAAAGACTTTAAACTCTAAAGACAGGAAGCAATAACATACTTCCTGTCTTTATTTTATTACTGATAGACACTGACTGGAATCGTATCACTTGGTGTGGCTGCACCATACTTTGTGGTGTCACAAGCACTGCGGCGATCGCTACCACGCAGGGCGCGTCTGAGGTAGTTTTTGGGGTCAGTACCTAGACTCTGAGCAAAGCCTGGATTGACAGTTGAGGTCGCAGCACTGAGCGCGGTCGGAGTTGTCGGTTCCAAGGCACAGAGCAGAGCCTCAACCCAAGGATCGTCACCACTAATTTCTCTAAAGAATTCATTTGCCCCTGGGATTGGTACAGCAAAACGTTCGGCAAAGCGATCGGGTTGCTGTGTCAACAGTCCGACATCATAACCCCATAGACGAATCGGTGCTGAGTAGTAAGGAATCCGATTTACAGTCTTAGACGTGTATTGGGTGTTGTAGTTGCTCATGATCTGACCACTCGCTCCAGTTCCAACACCACCAGTACCTGGTTGTGCAGGATTCGTGAAGATGGTCGTGGTATCGGCTACACCTGAGCTAGTTGATGCGGGTACATATGGGGCAGTTGCAAAACGACTCTTTGTATTTTGGATGAAACCACCCGCGATCTTGACTGGGACATTTTCCCAGTTTTCGAGGAAGCGGACAAAGTTCGCTAGCCCTCCGCCTGTCTCACCCGTTGTGATATTTGCATTAGCAGTAGCACTTGTATAGATTGTGTTAGAGGTGGTATAAGAGACACCATTTCTTGATGGACTGCTACCCGCGACAAAGTAGACGTTTACTTCTGTTCTAGTGGGTCGGATTGTCCATTGTCCTTCATTTGTTGTTGGTGTGCCGTTGATACCAGGTGAAGTGAAAAGAGGTTGTGAGAATGAGGCGTTAGTAGCATTAGGAACATTGAGTTGCAACACTGGTAACAATGATGGCTGATCGACCTCAGTCATCGCCACAAACAGCGTTTCACTATCAATTTTTGAAGGTGCGGTAGGATCAGATCGGAAACCAAGGAATCGCACACCTCTAAACGATGAGTACTTATCTTTGACTTCAAGCTTAGTTGTATTAGTAAGAGTAGAACCACTGCTAGGCATAGTACCAATGAAGTTGCCCGTAATTATATTCGGATAAGTAGCTGTACCTGTAAAGCTCAAATTAGCTGTTGTACCAGTACTAACTCTAGGGAATACCCAGAACACATTGTTAGGATCGACTCCATCCAACGTGACTCTTAAGCTACTGAATACAAAATCTTCAGCGTCAGTGGCTCTGAGAATAAAGACAGGGCTAGGACCGCGCCGAACACTTGTGGGTGTGCAAGTACTGCCAAGTCCTGTTACTGCATCAGCACAGTTAGCTCTGAGAGTGATTATTCCAGACAACGTGCGAGTAGTACTTACTAGCGCTCCCTTATTTTCCTTTTTAAAATCGAATACATGAACACGATTGTCAGCGTAGGTATTGCTAGCCCTGATCGTAAGAACATCAGAAGTTGCAATGAGGTTGTTACCTACTGGTAATGCTGATGGATTGATACCCACAAACTTATCGGTAGTAACACCCGTATTACTAGGATCAAGTTTGGCACTGCGTAATCCACTACCACCAATTAAGCTTGGTGATGTGCCTGTAGGTACTGTAGTACCCATAAAGTTTCTGACCGCTGTGCCAGGTCCACTTGCAGACATATCGCAACTGCCGTTAGTAATATCATTCCTACTCAGCAGAGGACGCTCGATAGTCTGATAGTTGCGCGTATTACCATTACCACCACAGACCACAAAGCTACTGGCTGGCTGAGTGCCGCTAGTTGTATTCGCTTCGCTGTTGTTACCTGACGGGAAATGGGGGTTAGCGGGTAGATTGAGATTGAGCAAGGTGGTAGTGGCATCAGTTGCGGCAATGCTACCAAAGTTAAAGGTCTTGGCAGTACAGCGATCATCTACAGAGCCATCGGTCAGATTGATACAAGGTGTATTTGGCAAAACCAAACTACCTGTAGTATTCAAGTTCGCTTTCAGGCTGCCTACACCTCCACCAATTTGAGGGAAGCTCAGATTATTGAGAAAGAAATTATTTTGTCCATAGCTAATGTTGTCGCCTTCACCAGGGTAGTTACCATCATTACCAGCCGTTCGATACCACAGGGTTTTATCCGCAACATTTGGTCTATCCTTTTTCATCTGGTTGCTGTCGCTAGTAGAGGCGATCGGGCTAGCAAAGTTGCCAGGCAACATGGGTATTTCCCCCAAAAGCCCTGGACGAGCAGGAATATTTGGGAAGATGTCGCCTTCACCAGGATCTAAGATATCCCCATCGCTATTTGTGTCATTTCCCCAAGTATATTGGGTTCCAGTACTGCCACCTGCACCTGTGTTAGAAGGAGCAATAAATGGACGGAGCTTGATATCTCCAGAGGTATGGGGAAAAGGATAAGCAGCAGCAGGTGGCGCAATCATCGAGATAGGCATACCTATTGATGATCTATGTAAACTCGCAAACACTGGTGAAGCTAGGACTCCGACCCCACTAGGAGTAGGTGCGGGTGAAGGCGAGGGGCTAGGTGAGGGACTAGGTGAAGGCGATGGTGAGGGTGATGGGCTAGGTGAAGGCGAGGGTGATGGGCTAGGCGAAGGTGTGGGACAAGCGCTACGATTGCGGAAGCCGTCATCGTTGTTTTCGTAGTAGTTGGTTGCCGCTGGTCCACATGGATTATTAGTTTGAGCAGTCTGAATTGTCCCTATTCTTTCTTCTGGACTGCCATTACTATATGCAACTTGAACACCAGTAGGAATTTTGAGGTTGTCTATTCTGACTCGAAACTCTTCTTGGTTCTCATTAGCACTATCTCGAACTACCAAGACTGCCAAGTTCTTCGTATCAGGATCGCTTGTACTTGTTGGTCCAGTCCATGATATTACTGTACAAAATCTCTTCTGATTTCCAGTGCCATCAGGGCAAGTTGCCAACTCAGCATCAACAGTTTCTGCACTGGTTGCACCAACTCCCGACCGTGTCAGCTTGCCTCCAATTGCTATAGAAGGATAAGAAGTTCCATCTGATTTTTTCATGACCAATGCAGCAGTGCCAACGTTATAAAAACCATTCAGATAATCGGTTTTGGTATTAGTAGCACCATCGCTAAGTAATGGGAAAGCGGAAAGAGCATCTCCTGGATAAGTATTAGCATCGTTAGGATATACGGTTAGCATGACTCGTACGGTTTGACCTGCTGACAGACTACGATTATTGAGAGTCACATCATAATTAAAGCGTCTGTAAACAGCATTATTTGTGCTAGTGTTGCTGCCTCCTCTACTATATGCAGAACCACTCCCATTGTCATTAGTATTAGTTACAATGCCAGTGATACTAGTAGAAGTGCCATTATCATTGCCAGTACCCCATGCAACTGCGGGTAGACTTGTCGTTGAGCCGATTTGAGACTCTAAAGAACCACCAGTATTTTGATCGCGTCTACGACCTTCGGGCTGGTTTTGATCTCCTGACAGATCAACGTTCATCCCTGTTTCAGGACAAGGTACAGTCCCGTAGCTGTTGTTATTACCACCAGATGCAGGCTTATTAAATGGAGTTCCCAAACCGCCCATGATTTGCGGATAAGTATAACCAGCCGTGGCGCTGCTACCACTATTAACCCCAATCGGAATCGGCCAGACAATAAAGCTAGGACAAGCACTAGCAAAGATCAACTGTTCATTGCCATCTTTGTAAATGTCATCAAACCGCAAGAATGAAGGACGGCGAGGATAGCGAGTATCAGCATCCGCAATATATCGTGGCGCGCCTGTCGCTGTGGTAATTAAACCTGTGGTCGCGTTGTAGTCTGGCAGGGTGGTCGTACCCGCACCATCTTTGACCCAATCAGAGAAAGTACATTCACTAACAGGAATCTTGCGACATATCTCCATGCCGTATTCATTGAAATTGACACGGCGCTGAACAGGCGTGACTCCATTAGCGTTGTAGCTAGCGAGGTTGCCATTGTTCGGTGTGGTGGTGTTCCCCATCCATAGCGTCTGAGCAGAAATCGTCCCCTTATCAGAGTTGACAGGATTGAGCCATGTCGCGCTAGTCACGAAGTTGTTGTTAAAGAAACCAGCGCGGCGTGAATCAATCACATAACTACTATCTTTGAGCTTGTCAGCATTAGCATTTAGCTGTGACTGCCAATTGATGCTAGTCGAAGTATTGGCATTATTACGGAGATCGTAATCGCCATCAGTCCGATAGCCATCACGATAGTTAGCAGATAGAACCGTCACCGCATCTGCTAATACAGTCGCAGGTCGCCATTGATCTCCACTCGCACAGCCCGTATTCACCCCAGGACGACAAGCAAAGTTGGGATTAAGTTTGTCGCCCGCTCCATTATCGGCATGGCGCTGGTAGAAGTTGTTCCAAACTGCTGCTAGTTCAGTTGCAGTCGGTGGATTGGACAGTGCTTCATTGAGAGCTAGCGTAAACTCCTCTTGAGTATGCTTGTTAAAACTTGGTGTTGTAGTCGGGGCTGAAGGATCT
>JANXUJ010000123.1 GCA_025356295.1 Cyanobacteriota bacterium | reverse complement strand
CTGTAACCTTGTGCCATCCGCCCGATCTGGCATTGCTTCTGCCCTAGCAAGCGATCGCGCCGTCACCACCAACCCCACAGGCTGAATCAGTCCTAACCATTCCTTATGTACAAATAACTCGCGATCGTCTGCCATGTTAGCTAATTCTCAAAGTCGTGACTAAAGATAAAGTGCAAGTAAAAATGTCTAACCATCATCGTGAGATGTTTCAGGAGTCCATCTTTTAGGAGATGGAGGTTGCGAATGTTCTGGAAATTGGCGAGGTAGATTAAATTTTGGAGGTTGATGATCAATAGACAATCCATAAGCTATAGAAAATCGATGAAAATGAGCTTCATCAATTCCACTCATCTCAAAATCGCTAGGCAATGGGACATCTAGCATCTTAAACTCAGGAATTCCTGCTCTATTGAAATTAAATGCTTCATAGGTTGAAAGAATTGTGTCTTTGTAGTATTCAGAAATCATCCCACCCCCTCCTAGAAACACAGATACTTCTTCTTTTTTAGGTAGCTTCTCATAGCAAGTACGAAACACATACGATACTTGTCGATGGAGAAGTAATTGACACATCATCAAAGTCAAGATGAAGTAGTGTTTTAAATGCCCAACTCTATGAAGCCTTTCTCTAGCTTCTTTGATACTATGTAGCATAGCTTTATGCTTATTGACATAATATATCTTTTCTCCTTTTTTCGGTTGTCTATGCTTTGAAGATTCCTTCTCAATTGAGATAAGAATTTCTAAGCTTTTAAGAACTATAGATCTCTCTATCTTAGATTCCAATTCGAGGGAATCACTTACTACCTGTTTAGCGATCGCATTGACACCAATGGGTTCAACTAAACCAGCCAGAAAATCAATCTCAGGCACTCCATTGCTTCGATGAAAGCGAAAAGCTACGCCTTCAATAGTGCCGCCACCTATATCAAAAAATATATAGATACCTGTTTTTGCTTGTCTTGAAGCAGTATATGAATATATCGCTCCTGCAATCTCAGGAACTGCAAAGCAAGGAGTATTTGTAAAATCTAGTTGCCTAATTATTTGAAGATGCCTATTCAAATCAAAAATAGTCATTCCTGCATGATTAGGAACCTTCTCACATAGATGCCAAGCTAGATAAAGTATGCGCCGAAATCGCTCTAGTGCAGGAGAGTCACAATATTCTACGGGAACTCCGATATTAGCACTCCAACGAATTTCTACATTTAGAAAATCATCCGCTTTAACATCTCTAATCCATTTTTTACTTCTTTGAATAACTCTATACAAAAAATAAGCACATAAATTCTCCAATATGTCAGGGTTTGCCAAATCGACATCTTGAAATCTAGGCAAAGCAGATGTATACCAGTTAGAAGCTTCCCGTTTTGGATCGAGTTGAGCCAGTCTCATTTTTATAAAATCAACTACTACTGACAAACTAGATTTCGAGATGCGCGACTTCCACTCATCGTCAGTGAAGCCTCCTAACAATTTGCCATCATCTTGTATAGCAACTTGACTTAAGATTAATCCTTGATTAACCAATGTTCTTGCCCTGCCAATTCTGACAATCCATGATTCATCAATATCAGTATTTCTCACACATACTTTTGTGTATCTAGTCCCAAAATCAATACCAAGATTAAGTTCAACTGTAGATGTCATAAATTTACTCCCCTATAACAAATAAAATACCTGCTGCCAACTGTGGATTTCGAGTTTCCAGCGATCGTTTTTGATCTAATTTTTTTATATTGACTTGACAATCCTGTTCTAACTTTTTCAACTGTCCTTCAAATGCAGGAATTATCCTAGTTTTTCCTTCCGCCTTAAACTTCTCAATCCTTTGAGAGATACTTGACTCCTTACGCTGACGATAAGCGTTAATATTTTGCAGTTGTACGTCACATCGTTCATCATTTTCTATTTCAAAGTCCTCACTAATTTGAGAAAATTCAATTTCTAACTCCTGTTCACACTTTTTATAAGCCGCAATAACTTTATGTTTTTCCACTAAATTAAATACATTAGATTTGTTTTGTCCATGAAAAATAACTTTGTCAAGAATAGTTTCCATTACATTTTCATTAATGGTACTAAGATCGTCGATATTTACCGCTCGACAAGCCAAGCGAACATCCGAGCGAAATCCTTGTAAATCCCATCTTTGGATAACGAAAATATAAACTCCCTCACTACATTCAACATCTTTTTGTGAAACCTCTATTGCAGATAAACTATGAAATGGGTGATTGATCCCACTTTCATTTGCTTTTTTTTCGTACTCAAAACGAATCCATTGGATTAAAGGATGTATCGGATCGAGAATTTCTAACCTGTTATTTCCAAAAGATTCGACTTTTTTAGGATCGAATAAACAAGTTGTAGGCATAATGTGTAATCTAGTTTTAGTTGATAACTGCCTCTTTTCCATAAAGACACGCAAATCAACTCTTGCAAGCGCAGACAAATCAATATCAACCTTGTTTCCTGCCTTAGTGACAATAGAAGTTTCAGGATAAGATGTTTGGAAGAAATCATCTATAAAAGCGTCAAGTTCTTCTGGTCGTAGCCACCTACCTTTTTCTCTACTTTCAGAAATAGCATCTAAAATATAGTTACTAAATGCGACAAGATTAATCGCCTCAGACTCTAGAAGTTTCTGCTCTGCTTTTTTGTTTTCAATAGCTCTTAATGTTTGGTTAGCTTGTTCTTCACGCTCTTCTTCAGAAAGATTAGGATTAAGCAAATCCATAATCAAATGTTCTGTTTCTTGCCCAAGAATATCTTGTAAGTTGCCAATACTTTCTTCAAAAATATTAATCCTTTCATATAATTTAGTTAATACTCTTTCCTCAACTGTATTATTAATCTTAAAATGAATAATCGAGATTCTTTCAGCTTTTTGTCCCAACCTATCAATTCTTCCAATCCTTTGTTCAACTCTCATTGGGTTCCAAGGTAAATCATAATTTATTAAGAATCGACAAAATTGAAGATCGATACCTTCACTACCTACTTCTGAAGACAAAAGAATTGACACTTTTGTGTCTTTAAACATTTTTAAAATATCGTTCTTGTCTTTAAATTTATTGTTTTTACCTTTAAGAACATCACCATGCATCAGGCAAGTAGATATACCATCTTTAGTCATTCTGTCACTTAGATAGTTTAGAGTTCCCTTGAAGTAAGAAAACAATACAAATTTTTCGTTAGGGTTTTTAGAAAGTTCTTTTTTTAGTAATTTAATTAACTTATTATATTTACTATCTTCTTTCTCTAATTGCTTAATATCTGCATCGCTAAATGAAGAAGTGTTGACAGGGATAAATTCACATTCATCTAGCTCTTGTTCGTCAATCTCAATACCAAAATTTTCCCATAGATCGTTAACAAAGATATCGCTATCATCTTCAATAAATCTGTGTAAAATATTTTGTTGTTTCCAAGCCCTTAGTGCCGCCACTAAACAACTTGCCATTTGTCTTTGGCGGAGTACTAGACTAAAAAAGCCTATTCCTTGCTGGTTAGCAGATAGCTTTCTAATTTGCTGGGAAATAGCCATATAGATAGACTGCTCAAGGCTAGAAAAGCTTATATTAAGAGCCATAGGTGAGCGTTTAACTTGATTTTCTAGGACATCTTTCTTATTGCTTCTTGTCATAAATTGCCCAAGTAAAGAGCAGTTTTCTAAGTTCCTTTTCCACTCTATAAGCTTATCTATTTTGATGGATTTACAACTAATTATTTCAGAACGAATCTGCTGAATTCGAGAATTAGACACAAAATACTCGGATTCCTGTGCTTCATTCAACAATTCATCAACTCTTTGTAGATTAATTTCTTGGTTAGATAATTCCTTTAAAGCAGCTACTATTGGCTTATTAGCCTTAATCATTTGCTCAAATGTTTGCTGATACTCAAAATCTTCTGGACTTATTAATTTGAGTAGTTGAAATAGATTTTCGTTCCCAATCTGAATTGGAGTTGCTGTTAATAATAAAAAATGTCTCGAAGCATCGCGGACTAAGCCGCCCAACTGATTGTTTGAAGTCTCTGAGTTCTTTAAATAGTGCGCTTCATCAATTACAGCTAAATCAAATATGCTAAATTCATCTGTAGATGAATTTAGATCTAGAAAACGAGCAAGCTGAGAGCGAATATCATGCTTTTCTATATCATCCCAATTTTTACGAGGGCGTAACCCTTCAATACTAGCAATATAAGCAAAGGTTGCTGAACGATCGCTATTTCTGATCTTTTCGTATAGTTTTTGGGCATTAACTATCTCCGCATCAATATTAAACTTAGTCTGTAAATCGCCTTTCCATTTTTCCCTTAATACTGCTGGACATAAAATCAGTAACCTATGAGCATTTTGCCTAGCTTGTAGCTCTTTCCAAATGAGTATGGCTTCTATAGTTTTGCCTAAGCCAACTTCATCGGCAATTAGCAATCTACCGACTGGCGAGTATAGAAATTTTAGTACTGGCTTAAACTGATGTGGATAAAAGTCAGTATTACTAGACTCCATACTGTAAAAAATATTAGTAAGTTGACCCTTTACTTTTTCAAAGGTAATTACTCGCCTTAAATCAGCAAGAGAGCCATACTTACCTTTCTCAATCATACTGATCAAGCTTTCTTGGTCTTCGATCGGTTCAAGCTGTTCAAATTTTCGGAAGTTAATTTCATTAGTTCCAAAGTCAACTTGAACTAATAATCTTCCTGCCGATTCTAGTGTTTCTCCAGTTGTTACTCCCTGCTTTCCTGGATTGTTTCTCATCCTAACCCTAATGTTGGGTTGTTTGGGATTCCATGTTATTTCGCTCATGTCAGATCTCTACTTAACTTGTTATTGGATACAAATAAACCAAGCCCACAGGCTCAATCCGACTAGCCTTCACCTCATAGACTTTTTGAATCCGTTGCGGTTCATCCATGATTTCCTGCTCTAATTGCAGCAAGCGCTTTTGCCAGTGCTTCAAATCAGAATCGAGTTGCCTCTGCTCCTCCGCACTAAATATCGAAAGTTGCTGGGTTTTGTATTGAGACTGCTGCATCAGAATGCGATCGCGTTGTTCCTCTAGCAGAGTCTTCATATCTGCCGCCTCATCATCACCACGTTTTGTTAATAGTCGCTTTGCCCTTTCCGTCAAAGTTTTAGCCCGATCTTGCAAGTGCGGAATTAACTCTTCCACGTCCCGTGCCGCATAAGCCTTGAATTGATCTTGATGAGACTGCGAGACATTACATAACGAAGGTGTGGCGAAAACATCCTCAAGTTCTCGCAAAACATTTTTTTTATCGCCTTCCCCAAGCGGTCTTAATTTTGCTCGACCGCGTAAAGCTGGATCGTTCCATTCAGCCGCCACCGCCACAATTTCGTCATGGAGCCGCGTGGCACGATCGCCATAGAGCGACAACCGACCGAGGGCAATCACTTTGGGAATTGTCTCTCTGGTATGACAAACACAAGCGCGAGTTAACTCATCATGCAAAAATCCTTGGGACAGGAAGCGACCTAACAAACGCTGTACCAGTCGATGCTCTAAATGTAAATGCACCACCTCACCATCAAGGGATTGCGGATCGCGGAACACAATCGGGCGGATCGGTGACTCGTTGCGCCATTCCCAGAGTTTTTGTCCTTTTTGGCGAGGCGATCGCAAACTATCTAAAGCCGCTAACCACGTCGGGTCAGCATTGGCAGCATCTTCAGGGAAATACCAACGGGCAGTGTCGGGCGATTTGAGCGCATCTTCGGCATTAATCGCCCCCAACGGCTGTGCGCCCAATATTTCTAAAGATGCTGATAGAGTTTCGCGAAAATGGCGATCGTCTAGGGTCAGCCATTCTCGCGCTTTTTTAAGCATATTTTCTAAATCTTCCTTTTGCTGACGTAATTGTTGCAACTCAGGACGACTAATTTCTAATTCTTCAAGAATGGCAACTTTTTTCGTTTGACTCTGCTCATCGTTAATGTCAGCAGTATCCGCCTTATCGATCGCCTCTTTGATCGAGTCTTCAGCTTTAGCATCCTTTGCCCAAATCCCTCCTTCTAAGAGCTTAGAAATATTTTTCTCAATCACAGGCGACAGACTACCCAACTCCGCTTGAATTGTCTCCGTCTTTTGGACTAGCACTGCTAAAACCCGATCTTCAGGACGCTGTGGCAACACAAAATAATGACAACGCACCTCGGCTTCCCGTTGCAATTTGCGATCGATCCGCCCATTGCGCTGTTCCATCCGACTCGGATTCCAAGGAATATCAAAATGGAATAAATCGGCACAGTAGTTCTGTAAATTAATCCCTTCCCTAGCTGCATCAGTGGCAATCAAAATCCGCAAAGGAGCATCGGCAGGATCGTGATTGAAAGCTACTTTTATCGCTTCGCGGCGATCATCGCCCATACCGCCATGAAAAGTATCAATTCTTTTATTAGCAAGATCTGAGCCATCAATAGCCGCCTTAATCTGCTCCTCTAAATAGCGTTTTGTATCCGTATATTCCGTAAAGATTAAAACACGTCGATTGTTCCATTTTGCCCCTGCCTGACCAAGCTCAGGACAGAGATTATTGCGTATCCATGCAATTAATTTTTTAATTCGACCATCAGGCTCATAGCGCGATCGCTCAGCAATGGCAGTCATGCGATCAAGTAATTCTAATTCTTGCGCCGTAATTTCGCTAGCGATCGTGGAAGCCGCTAACATTTGAGCATCCTCTTCCGCCATCACTTCTGTTTCTGGCAGTTCCGCGCGATCGTCATCATAGTTCAGCGAATCACTAAGCAATGAGAAATCTTCACTTAAGAAAGATTGCTTTGCCAATTTTTTCTCAATTCCTTGCCGATGTACTTTTAGCGTCCGCGCAAAAGCCTCAATCGAAGACAACAACCGCTTTTGCAATGAGATCATTACCAGCATTGCCGAGCGCTGTTCCGACTTCTTGGCATCCCTCAACCTCTGCTCACGACAAATGCGATATTCCTGCAACAGTCGCGATAGCTCTAGTTCTGGTGCATTCTCTGACAAATTATCCACAGCGATAGGTAGTACATGACGCTTTGGAAAATCAGTTTCGCCAATTTCACGCAGATCTTTTTTCAGTCGCCGCACCATCACCGCATCCAGTACTTTTTTACTCTTGACTGGCACACCCCGACAAAAACGCTGCGGATCGAGCATTTCTAAAAGTGCGGCAAAACTATTGGAGTGACCATTATGGGGCGTTGCCGATAAAAACAACTTATGCTCAAAGCGAGGGGCAATATCACGCAATACTTTTGTAAGTTGCGAGTCGATCGCATATCGGGAGCTACTCGCAGGAGCAGCATTATGAGCTTCATCCAAAATCAACATACTCGCTGGATTGAAATCCCCCAGCCACTCCCGCAAGCCCACCGTATAGTTTTCATCCCGCAGCAAAGAATGGGAAATAATAAACCGATTATGCAATTGCCAAGAATTAATCCCGTAGCCCCGTTCCCGCCGCTTCGTTGCCACAAATTCGCGATCGTAAACCGTAAAGATTAAACCAAAGCGCTTTTCCATTTCTTCTTGCCATTGCAACACCACCGAAGGCGGACAAGCAATAACTACCCGACGTACCTTCTGACGCATCAGCATCTCCCGCAAAATCAAACCTGCTTCGATAGTCTTGCCTAAGCCCACATCATCGGCAATGAAAAGAGACACTCGGGGCATTAACAAAGCCTTGCGTAATGGCTCAAGCTGATAAGACTTCACCTCTATACCCGCGCGATAGGGCGCTTGAAATAATTTCGGGTCAGTCGATGTCACGCAGTTCCAACGCAATGTATGCAGATAAGCCGAGAATTTCTTTGCTTCATCAAAGCCACGACGCGCCACAATATCCCATGTCGATGCTCCTATCACCTCAGCATCTATCTCCCTCTCCCAAAATACCTGTAACTCCTGCCCCTGAGCATCATCATCTAAGCAAGCGAGTCTAACTGCCGTATCTCCTTGCGGATGAGCCGTCACTTCTTCAACTAAATATTGACGCGATCGTACTCTAACAATTTGACCTGCTTCTAAACTATCTCCCATTTCCCTATTCATTCAATTCATAACCCCGTTTTCCCTGCCACGTCTCTTTGCTGAAGTGCATAAATTAAGTTTGCCTAGCTTAGCGATGTCTTCATAACTGCGAAGAACTAATTCAGTGATAAATGCACTATATCAGAGATTTTTTAGATTTTGAATTACAAAAAAACAATATTTACGACCTTGTATTTTTAAGTATAAGAAAGGAGGAGGGAAGAAACTATAAATGTTACAAAAAGTGTTTTATTAAAAATATTCTGATTCATCATTAATAGCTTGCAGCAAAAGCAATCCTAAGGCTTTGTTCAAAGCCTGATTATCCTGCGGACAACGCGCCTCTGTAAGACAACGTGGGCAGCCATACTGACAGTCACAAGCCTCTACTAATTGGGCAGCCCGAATAGCAAAAGATTCAAAGCGATCAAATAATTCCTCGCAAGTACCATTGCCGCCATCAGTCGTATCAAAAAAATAAGCAATTGTCTGTAATGTATTGATGCGATTTTTCTCAGTTTCACAATAGCTATTCAGATCTTGACGATCACTAAGCACTAATAACGGCACGGCAATTCCGATTTGATGACAGATCGAATGTAACGCTAGATCTGCGGGACTAGTTTGAAATAGGGATGTAAGTTCTGAAGGAATATCGTCGCCAAATTGGGTCTCTATCTGTTGCTTGAGTTTATTGGCATATTCTTGTAATGGTTCAGCCAATTCCAAATTCATCTCAATTCTCATTACTGGGGCTTGATAACGAGTGGCATAGCCTAGGTTAAATAGGTTTTCTTCTTCAACTTCCGTAATTTCCGCTAATCTAGTGGGTTTACCACATCCCGTACAAGTATCAGATTTGGTTGGTTGATGGTAGCGCGAACAACGTGGATGACTACAGGTAATTGTTCTAACTTTGCTGATTAAGTTGTAACCAGTCACATGGTTTGTAATTTCTGCCCAGCTAAGTGTTAAGCGTAATTTACTGTCTTTGATGTTTAAAGAAACCAATCTTGGGTCACGAAGCTGTTCCAGCGGCACAATGGTCATGTCTTGAGTAGCCTGTGTACGTAGCTTCGGCTCTGACGTAAGCGGTATCAATACTGCTTGTTTTAATTCTAAATCTAGCGATCTCGATCTGTAGTATTGTAAATTCCCATCGTTACTTTGTATAGCGTATACGGCATTAGGAAATACTTCACGGTAAGCCTGTAGTAAAGATAATTCTTCCAGTTCTTGCTTCGTGTTGCTGTCTACCAACATGACTGAATCCTGAGGTGCTCCTCGAAGATTAACCGAGTTGTGAGGTCGATCATGAGTAAATAAATCACCTGATTTCTCATTAATTTGCAATGCTTTTTGATTGAGAAGTTCGTTGATGATACTACCTGCGTTGTCGCCGAAACGTTGTTTAACCTCACTAACAGGAATCATACTTTCACTTGCCGCACAACGTAAATGTTTGCTAAGAATGGAGTGATAGTTAGGATTGCAAAGGGCGCGTTCAACTTCTCCATCAAGGAGAATATGAGGATTGCTTCCGTAGTAATAATCAAGAGGGTCTCCCAAGGAGGGTAGAAACACAACTAGACCATGCTGACGCCTTCCTGCTCTCCCAATCCGTTGATAAAAACTCATTAATGATCCTGGATACCCTTTGATTAAACAGCAATCTAATTCTGGTAAGTCAATCCCTGCTTCTAGCGCAGATGTGGCAAAGATTACCCGTACTTTATTTTGTTTAACTGCTTCAATAATCTGGTTACGGCGGTCACTGCCTAATGAGCCATAAAATAGGGCAAGCGATCGTTTTAAATGTCCTCGCTTCTGTCGTTCTAATTCTGCATTCATCAGAGCTAGCAATGCCTTTGCACCTGCGCGAGTATTACAAAAAACAATACCACTCAGTCCCCTATCTAGCCATTCTAAAATCAACCGACTTGCTTCTGTGTTAGTTCGAGCCGTAGGATTTAGACACAGAATTGTCCGTCCTGCTGTACTTGCTCCACTGCGATTGATATATACAAGTCGATTATTTCTTTCAGTAATTCGCTCTGCTAATTCAATCGGGTTGCCAATCGTCGCGGTGGCTAGGACATATTGTAGGCGATCGCTATTACCATCAAGTCGATCAACTGCTAATCGCAATCGACGCATTAGATTAGCAAAATGTCCGCCAAAACTACCGCGATAAGTGTGGGCTTCGTCAATTACGACATAACGTAAACGGGTTAAAAAATCTCGCCATGTCTGCCACTCGTGGAGATAACGGATGCGGTTAAGTTGATGGTGGAGTAAATCGGGGCTAATACACAAGATTTGTGGAGCTTGAGGAGTGAAGAGTTTGAGTCGTTCTGCCTTTGGCATATCTCCTGTCATCATTCCCGTGTGTAATCCCATAGGCTTGGCGATCGCTTCCAGTTTTGACATTTGATCGATTGCTAAAGCCTTTAAAGGAAAAATTAGCAGTGCAGTCACTTGTGGATCTCGAATACAAGTTTCTAGAATTGCTGGTAAAAAGGACAGGGTTTTTCCGCTTGCTGTTGGTGTTGCTAACAATACATCGTTATTATTTCTCATCGCATTTAGCGACTGGATTTGATGTGACCACAGGTGAGTATATCCCTGTTTTCTCAATGCTTCTCGCAAAGTATTAGGCAAATCCAAAGGTAATACATAAGCCTTGCCTTCAGTATGTCCTGTTACACGAATTGCGGTGAGAGATGCTTGAAAATTTGTGGCAATCTCTCTAAATTCTAGATGTGGAATCGTAGCTATGTCTTCTTCGCTAACATTATAAATTTCCTGCTCACGAATAATTTGATCTACTTTGTCTGGACTGTTGGCTGGCAAAATTTCTTGACGATTTACTGCTTCTTGCCAGTTTGTGATAATTACAGGTACTGAATAGTTAGGAAATTTAGCTATCAGGCGATCTCCCAAAATGGCAGTGATTTCACCAATTCCTTGAGCATGGCTAGGGGCATATATAGCCTGACCTTCGACTAACCATGTAGGCTTTTGTCCTGATGGTTTCATTGCTGAACGGGCGATCGCTGCGTAGTCAATAGGTCGGTCTGATGAACTAGGCATATATTTCCATGTCGTTTTTTTATGGAGAAAATGATTCTATTGATACTAACAATCTTTTTGAAATGTTTGGTAGTGGCAACATGGTATGTTCCATAGCATAAACTATTAAAATTCAATCTTTAACATCTGTAAAACTTTATCAATTTTCGTTAAATTCTTTTTGACTTAAACATGACTAAAGGTATCCCCGAAAAATGCAAAAAGTGTGCGATGCTTTCAGCCCCTCAGGCTCAAGAACTTCATGGCAATGATGGTGATCGCTGTTGGAATCCTACGGTTTGCTATAGTCGCCGCTCCTATGCCCGTCATCGCGATCGCCGTAATCTGATCCGCTCTCGTCAACGTGATGATTCCAAGGAAAACTTAATTGTTAATACTGATGAATTTGCCTCAATCTTTTGGGCTGTATTAGTGCTTTATCGGGAGTCGGGAACTGATACGCCAATTCATGGGATCACTGTTCAAGTTTGGAAAGGACAAGAAAAGTTTGCAGCGATTCCATCAATCCATTGTGCAGGTATGGTTGCTTCACAAGTGCATATTTATGTGCAGAAAGTACTGGTTTTACTAGAGTCAAATTATGGGATTAAGAAATTTGCCAGCCAAGAACGTCTCGATCCTTGGCTTTGTCCTTTGCGCCCCTGTCCTTGTCATGCTGAGAGAGACTGAATTTTGCAAGTTAAACAGCTTGAGTTAGATTTGTGGGATGTAATTTCTTCGGCAAGACAGACTCCTAAAGATGCGAACTTGCCAATGGTATTTGAGCTTTTAGATTTGACTCTGCTTGATCTCGACACGCGATCGCAGTTGCGAATTGCAGGAGAAGCAGTTTGTCAGATTGCTGATTTGTTTTGCGATCGCTCTAATTTTTTATTTGAGGAGTTACATTCTCGTGCAGTTAATGGTGAGCCGATTATGGCAGATGATGCTTTTGATCGTTATGTGCGTCAGTCTATGGTGGTGGATTTTGACCAGTTTATTGAGTCTTTGCAAAGCTTACCTAGGAAAACCCCTGAATATGCCAAAAATGGTAATTCAATTGTTGGCAAAATTGATAAAGAAGTTTTGATTCGAGCTTTGGAGCAGGAAAGTTTGCTTAGTTTTGAGGAGGAGTTTGAACGGGCGATTAGTACTGCTCATCCTGAGGATGTATCGGCTTGGGTTGAGGCGATCACGCACTCCATTGAAAATAACTTTTCCCCTATGCGTTTGTTAGATTTACACGCTGCTTTGTCTTTACCAATCGTAGAAATTTGGCTGGGATTACTTTTAGGTAATTTCAAACTTGAGCAACGAGGAAGCTTTTATGATTCAAACGAGATTTGGATTAGCTAAGAGGAAAGTTGCCCATGCACAGCGAGCCAAATACAGGCTGGCTCGATACTAGTATATTCAACACGATGCTTTGTATGGGAGGGAATGAGGAGATAATCTCCTGCTTTTAGTTTTATTCTCGTATCGTCAGCATAGGAAAGCTCGGCTTCACCTTGAAGTAAGATTACCCATTCATCAAGTTCTTGGTCATACCATTGTCCAGAGTTTGTAGTTTGTCCTGTAGAAACAATGCGCTCAATCTGGATGTTTTTACCAAAAACAATTTGCTCAAATTTTTCTAACTTGTATACTTCTTGAGAAAGTTCGTATATGTTCGGCATAACTTTTAGATTTTAGGATGTAGAAAAATTTATTTAACTATGTCAAGACTATAGCTATAAAGGACTTTAGCATTTTTGAAGCCACCCTATATTTCTGGTTACAACGTTGTAACCAGAAATATAAACCAGAATAACTCGATTAGAAAGCTGGAAGTTCCAAAATGTTGTATTGTAAAAAAGCTTTGTCAAAACTGCCAAAAAGCTATGACTAAAATTATTGCATTATTTAATCAAGCTGGCGGAGTTGGTAAGTCTACAGTTACCCAAAACTTAGGCTATCACCTTGCTTTAAGAGGGCATCGAATCCTACTAGTAGATATGGACCCCCAGGCTTCATTAACAATTTTCATGGGGATTGACATTACAAATCTACAGAACACAATTTACGATGCACTTATCGCTGATGAGCCAGAGAACGAGAGTGACAGAGTTGCCATATCGATCTACCCAGAACAGTTACATAAAATGAGCTTGGCTCCTGCATCTGTAGCTTTAGCCAATGCCGAAATTCGACTAGCCACAGCAATACAGCGTGAGTTTAAACTCAAGGAAATTTTAGAACCCATTCTTGATGACTATGACTACATTCTGATTGATTGTCCACCTAGTTTAGGACTTTTAAGTATTAATTGTTTAGTAGCGGCAACTCATATCCTAGTGCCAATTGAAACTCAGTACAAAGCTTTGATGGGTACTGATATGTTACTAGGAACATTCAGAACAATTCGGCGTAAGCTGAATAAAACCTTGGCAATCGCAGGTTTCTTACCAACCAGATATTGGTCTAGCAACTCCATGGATCGTCAAACTCTTGAATCTATTAATTCACAGTTATCTCAGATCGGTACAGTATTCTCTCCATTACCTCGGGCTACTGCGGTATCTGAAGCTTCTCAATATGGCAAGCCTTTTCTGGAATACATTAAGAAAAAAAGCGAAAATCACTTAGCAGTTTTAGCAGTCTTTGATGAAATATCGTTAGCCATGGAGGCACTGTAATGCTAAAAAACTTAAATTCTGAAAGAACAAAATTAAAAAATTTAGCGCCTCTTCTGCTTGATGAAGATGAAGATTTGGGACTGAATCGGGAAATTGAAATCGCTAAAATTGATCTGTCACCAAAACAGCCTCGACGTTACTTCGATCCTGAAAAAATGCAGGAATTAGTCGCTTCGATCAAGCAGCATGGTGTTTTAGAACCAATTTTATTAAGGTCAATAAAATCTGCTCAAGACTCCGATCATTATGAGCTAGTCGCTGGAGAACGACGATTTAGAGCTTGTAAAGAAATTGGACTCTCAAAAATCCCTGCCATTGTCAAAGAGTTATCAGATGAAGAAACCAGTTTAATTCGGTTGGTTGAAAACCTACATCGCGAGAACCTTAATCCTGTCGAAGAAACTGAAGCTATTTTACAAATTTTGGCTCTAAAGTTAAAAATTCCTCAAGAACAAGCGATCGCTACTTTGTATCGAATGCGTCATGAAGTTCGTGGTGAGGTTGAAAAAAATACTGTAAGCAATTCAGAAGTTGAAATTATCAGATCAACGTTTGAAAGTTTTGGCTTAATCAAATGGGAGACTTTTATATCACATCGATTACCTTTACTAAATTTGCCGATAGAAATTCTAGAAGCACTACGTCAAGGAAAAATCGAATATACCAAAGCAACAGCGATCGCTACGGTTAAAGATACCGATCTTCGACAGTCATTATTAAATGAAACAATCAACGAGAGTTTGTCCCTAGTGCAGATCAAGGAGAAAATTCGCAATATCAAAGCAGGTCAAGCAACTGAAAAACCAACCACATTAAAAACTAGATTTGTGGATTCTATTCAAAAATTAAAAAAATCCCCAGTTTGGGATGACAAGAAAAAACAAAAGTCTTTAGAAAAACTTATAGCTCAGATTGAATCTTTAATCGAGCAAGAAGAATAGTCATAAGTTAATAAATCCAAGGGATCAACTTTTTTACAGAAGTACGATAGTTGACATATGCAGGAAACTTTTCTGGGAGCCAAACTTCTTCTTTTCTCGCCTTCGCATCAAAAAACACGAATAGAGAGATAGCACTTAGAAAATGTACCCAACTAATCTGCCAACTCGCATAAGTAAGAGCAAGAAAAATAACACCACTATATAAAAAATAACACCACTATATAAAGGATGTCGCACAAGACCATAGATACCAGTTTGAACTAATTGACCATCATGTCTAGGATGGGGTAATGGAGTCAGATTTTGCCCTAAATCGAAAAGCGATCGCCACAACAAAGTCACTGACAAAACACCGAAAATAGATGTTAGACCTAAATTTGCGGGCATTGCATAATAAAGTATGAGTTCACTTAAGAAAGATGAAATGTCCAAAGTGTGGGTCAGACCATGTACGTAAAAATGGAATTAAGCAAGGAAAACAAAATCACATTTGTGCTGAATGTGGTCGTCAGTTTATAAATC
>JANXUJ010000104.1 GCA_025356295.1 Cyanobacteriota bacterium | reverse complement strand
GTTTTAGTTATGTCGAGATACTTAGATTTAAGAACAGTTGACGAATACACTAATTTAAGGCTAGTATAGTGAGTTCCGAATTTTAAAACTGTAAAGCCATGCCGCTCCCGATTGTTGCCGTTGTTGGTCGCCCCAATGTGGGCAAATCTACGCTCGTAAACCGCCTGTCGGGTGAGCAATATGCGATCGTCTTTGACGAGCCAGGTGTGACTCGCGATCGCGTCTATCGTGAATGCTTTTGGGGCGCGCATGAGTTTCAAGTCGTTGATACAGGCGGATTAGTATTTGACGATGATACTGAGTTTTTACCGATGATTCGTGAACAGGCGGAGATTGCCATTCGTGAGTCTGCGGCTGTAATTTTTGTAGTCGATGGCATGGCAGGGATTACCGATGCTGATGAACAACTAGGCGGATGGTTGCGGCGGCAGAATATTCCTGTGCTATTAGCCGTTAATAAATGCGAAGGCTCCAAATTTGGTCTTTCATTGGCGGCTGAATTTTGGAATTTAGGTTTAGGCGAACCGATCGCTATGTCAGGTATTCATGGCAACGGTACGGGCGAGTTATTAGATGAACTAATCAAGCATTTACCACCACCTGAAGAAGTTGTTGTGGAAAGCGATGAAATTAAAGTGGCAATCATTGGTCGTCCTAATGTTGGTAAATCTAGCTTACTGAACGCTTTCATCGGTGAAAATCGCAGCATCGTTAGTCCAATATCTGGCACAACTCGCGATGCGATCGATATGTCAGTTGAACGTGATGGCAAGAAATATCGTCTGATCGATACAGCGGGTGTGCGCCGCAAAAAGAATATTGATTATGGAATTGAATTTTTTAGTATTAATCGTGCCTTTAAAGCGATCGGGCGTTCTGACGTAGTTTTACTGGTGATTGACGCTCTTGATGGAGTCACCGATCAAGATCAAAAACTAGCAGGTCGCATCAACGATGAGGGTAAAGCTTGTGTAGTTGTGATCAATAAATGGGATGCGATCGAAAAAGACTCTTACACGATCTATGACTACACCGCAGACGTAAAGAGCCGCCTGATGTTTGTCGAATATGCACCGATTATTTTTGTGAGTGCGCTCACAGGGCAGCGGGTGCAGCAAGTTCTCGATCGCGTAGATATCGCAGCAGAGCAGCACAAACGCCGCGTTCCGACTGCAATCTTAAATGAAGCACTTAATGAAGCAGTCACATGGCACGCACCACCGACCAGTCGCGGTGGCAAACAGGGCAAGGTCTATTACTGCACCCAGATTTCTGACAGCCCACCGACAGTGATTCTATTTGTCAACGATCCTCATCGCTTTAATGACAACTACAAGCGTTATATCGAAAATCAATTCCGCAAGAGTCTCGGGTTTGAAGGTACGCCTTTACGATTTATCTGGCGTGGTAAGAAAGACCGCGAAGTTGAGAAATCTAAAAATTCGGCACTTAGATAGATGGCGCGATAAAGTGCGAAACTAACTTCTGGTGAATTGCAAATATTTGAGCTACGAGTTTGAAAAAAGAATCTTCGGGACGATCCTCAGCGCGATCTTCTTATTGGCAAATGCGAGATTACGTTTATCCACAACGCTTTCTGATTGCCAAAGCATTTTTGTGTACGCTAGTCTTCATCGGTACGATGCCGCTTCTTGCTGAGTTACTGGGACGAGTTGCCCAAGCGCTGGGCAAGGGTGATGTCAATGGGATTATGCAGATTGCTGCTTTTACGGTAGTCATGTTTGTGTTTCGGGGATTGGGGCAGTACGGACAAGACTCAATGATGTCGCAAGCCGCCCTGAATGCCGCGCGAGATTTGCGGGTTGATGTGTACTCACACTTACAAACTCTTGATTTGGACTATTTCGCCGAGTCGCGCACGGGTGATTTATCCTATCGCCTGACTGAAGATATTGATCGCATTGGCGAAGTCATCGGCAAGTTCTTCCATCAGTTCGTTCCGTCAGTCCTGCAATTGATATTTGTACTGGCGTACATGATTTATTTGAACTGGATTTTGACCCTGACCACGCTTGCAGTTGCGCCCTTAATTGCGATACTTATCGCTTGGTTTGGCGATCGCATGTTGAGCCTCAGTCGCCGCAGCCAAGATCAAGTGTCTAACCTCGCAGCTTTACTATCGGAGACTTTTAGTGGTATTCGCCTAGTCCGTGCCTTCGCCACAGAGTCCTATGAAATCGAGCGTTTCAAACAAGAATCCGAACAAAATAGCCGCCGCAAATATGCCACCGATCGCATTAGAGCGATTCAATATCCTGTAATTGGCTTTTTGGAAGCCACAGGAATTTGCTTTTTGTTTTTATTAGGCGGTTGGCTAATTTCTAATAACTGGCTAAAGCCTGAACAATTTGTTGCCTTCGGCGCAGGTGTGGCGCTATTAATTGACCCAATCTCGAATACAACGGGTAGCTATAACGAACTCAAGCAAGCCGAAGCTTCCGTTGATCGCATTTTCGAGATATTTGAGATTAAACCTGTTGTTACTGAAAAGCCAAATGCGATCGCCCTTCCTGAAGTGACAGGCAAAGTCGAATACATTAATGTTGACTTCCAATATCAAAGCGATCGACAAGTTCTCACAAATATAAATCTAGTTGCAAACAAAGGTGAAGCGATCGCCCTCGTTGGTGCATCAGGCGCAGGTAAATCCACGATCATGAATCTGCTCATGCGCTTCCACGATGTCAAGTCTGGACAAATTCTAATTGATGGTTATGACATTCGCGATGTCCAAATCAAAAGCCTCCGTCGTCAACTCGCGATCGTCCCTCAAGAGAATATTCTCTTTTCGGGAACCGTTGCTTCTAATATCGCTTTTGGACAGAAGGATTACGACCCGCAAGCTGTGGAGAATGCGGCAAAAATTGCCAATGCCCATGACTTTATTATGGAACTTCCTCAAGGTTATGATACATGGGTAGGAGAGCGCGGAGTTAATCTCTCTGGTGGTCAGCGACAACGCCTCTCGATCGCTCGCGCTGTTCTGCACAATCCCAAAATCCTCATCCTTGACGAAGCAACTTCGGCACTTGACACTGAGTCTGAAAGCCTTGTTCAAGAAGCTTTACACCGTCTAATGCAAGGACGCACTACATTTATAATTGCTCACCGATTAGCAACAATTAGAAATAGCGATCGCATTATCGTTCTCGAACAAGGTCAAATTGTCGAATCAGGAACCCATGATGAACTTCTGCAAAAAGCAGGACGTTACGCTCAATTACATTCTCGCCAGTTTGATACAATAGGCTAACTGATCTATAAAAGTAAACCCACACTTTGGGTTTTAAAGCTACTTAAATTGGTAATTTTTACATGATATTCATAAATCCCAAAATAGACTTTGCCTTCAAAAAAATCTTCGGTTCTGAGGATAGCAAAGACATCTTGATTAGCTTTCTTAATGCTCTAATTTATGAAGAACAGCCAGTTATCAAAAGTATAGAGATACTCAATCCTTATATTGCACCGAGAATTCGGGGTGTTAAAGATACCTATGTTGATATCAAAGCCACAATTAAAGATGCTGATAATTGCGATCAGACTGTAATTATCGAGATGCAAGTCTTGAACCTAGAAGGATTTGAAAAGAGGATTTTATACAACGCTGCTAAATCCTATTCTACTCAACTAGCATTGGGAGAAGGTTATAACCTTCTTAATCCAGTGATTGCTTTGACGATCACTGACTTTGTAATGTTTACAGAGATAGATAGCGTTACATCAAAGTTTGTTTTAAAAGAGAAAGATTTCCTAATTAATTATCCAATCTATGACATTGAACTGATATTTGTAGAACTTCCCAAATTCAAGAAACAGCTGCCAGAACTAAAAAGTATAGTCGATAAATGGCTATACTTTTTGAAAGAAGCCAGACATCTTTCGGATGTACCTGAAGTCATGAATACAGTTCCTGAAATTAAAAAAGCTTTTTATATTGCTAATCAGGTAAATCTCACTCTTGAGGAACTAGACGATCAGGAAAAAAGTGAATTTTTTATCCAAGATCAACGTGGTGCTGTCACTAAGGCTATTAAACAAGGCATTCAGCAGGGTGTTCAACAAGGCATTCAACAAGGCATTCAACAAGGCATTCAGCAGGGTGTTCAGCAGGGTGTTCAGCAAAACACCCTTGAGATGGCGCGAAAGATGTTGAATTTGGTTGATGATCAAACCATTTGCCAAGTTACTGGCTTATCTCTGACCGAGGTAGAGGCTTTAAAAATGTTAAATTCTTAACTTTTGTTGTGGTGCTTTGCGCCTTAATAAAAGTTTGTATACATAACTATCACTAGCAAAAACAAGTAACTTTTTTAGAATGTCCCAAAGCTCAAATCCGACTAATCTGTCAATACTTCTAGAACGTGGTGTTGTCGAAATATTTCCGAATAGCGAAGCTGACAACTTAGGCGATCGCCTTCAAAAGAGCAATCGCCCGCTTCGTATTAAACTCGGTATTGATCCCACGCGCCCCGATCTACATCTAGGGCATACTGTCGCCTTACGCAAACTGCGTCAATTCCAAGATGCAGGGCATAAAGCTGTCTTAATCATTGGTGATTTCACGGCGCAAATCGGCGATCCTACTGGGCGCTCTGAGGCTAGACCAAGACTTACTCCTGAAGAAGTTGCTTACAACGCTGAGACTTATCTCGATCAAGCGAAGAAAATTCTTGATTTCTCTAGCGATCGCTTTGAGTTACGCCGCAATGGTGAATGGTTGAACAAACTTGATTTGCAGCAAATTATTAATTTACAGGCAAGTATGACTGTTGGGCAGATGCTAGCCAAAGAAGGATTTAGCGATCGCTACGAAAAAGGCACACCAATTTATTTACACGAATTTCTCTATCCACTTTTGCAAGGCTACGACTCAGTAGCGATCGACTCTGATGTCGAGCTAGGTGGCACTGATCAAAAATTTAATATTCTGGTCGGGCGTGACTTGCAACTTAAAGATAAACCTCGTCAAGGCAAGCCAGCCCAGTTTGGATTATTGCTACCCCTGTTAGTCGGCTTAGATGGCGTACAGAAAATGTCTAAGTCCCTCGGCAACTATGTCGGACTCACAGATGAGCCATTGAGTATGTATTCCAAACTCGAAAAAGTCCCTGATGCTCTTGTTGATAAATATTTTGAGCTACTCACTGATATTGATCTCGCAACGTTATCCACAAATCCTCGCGAAAAGCAAAAGCAACTTGCGATCGCGATCGTGGGGCAATACCATAGCCCCGATACGGCGCTGCAAGCTCAGCAAGATGCAGAAAAAATTGTCCTCGCAGGCAATACTACCGATCTTGGGGATATTCCTGAGTTTTCTCTGTCCCAAATTAATTTTCCTGCCCCATTACACTATCTTGTTAAGGCTTCTGGACTCTGCAAAAGTAATAGCGAAGCGCAGAGCCAAGTTAAGAACGGTGCAGTAAGACTTGATGGTGAAAAATTAGGCGATCGCACTTTTGCTAATGTTGACGAGCTATCAGGCAAAGTCTTACAAGTTGGTAAGAAGAAGTTTTTACGATTGATTTAATCAAAAATCACATAAAAAAGGAACGCTGAGCGTTCCTTTTTTATGTCTTGTTTTCTTCTTATTTTTTCTCTTCTTCTTTCCTTTCTCTATCTTTTAACTGATCTCTTAAAGCCCGCAGAGTGGAAGAAATCGAAGTAAATGTCTCATCTTGCAATAAAGCATTGAGAACTGTCCTAGCCTTTGCTGCTTCAGCACCAGTGCCATTTGCAGTATTAGCTAGATCAGTAACTAACGCATTAAAAGCTGTAATCGCCTGATACATCTTAGTACCATCAACAGCCGCAACTCCGATAGTGTCTGAAGGCTTTGCATCATTGCCAAAAGGAATCAACAAAGTTAGAGCCGAAACCAATTGTCTTGCAGGTCTGCCCTCATTAAGATCAAGTCCCAAACCTGTTAATTTATTAACCAAGTTAGTCTGTGCAGTCTTAATTTCGGGACTGTTACCACTGAATTTTCCTTTGTCTCCAGTTAACAAGAAAATGAATTCTTGAATAGCTTTGTTATTCACAGCTAATGGATTCAAGACGGGCAAGCTACTTTGGTTGAGTTCACCAAGGATTAAAGTCTGACCTTCAACAGTGATGAATACTTTAGTTCTTGACATATTGTCATATAGACCACCCGTAGGGCTACCCGAACCAAATGAACTACCCGAAATTCCAGTCCCAGGCAAAATCGGTGTAGTCCCAGCAAGAACAGGTGAGGCTCCTGCAAAGCAAAGAACAGGCACAAGGAGTGATAAGAATGTCTTCTTCATATTAAAGTTAGAGGCTAAGTTATTTTAGATAGATCGAATCTCATTAGATAGATTTATAATTCCCAACAAAAGGAATAAACTTATCTGCGTCCTGTGTAATTAAACCCATAGCTAACACCAAAAATAAGCTGAGTACCAGCATCACTATTATTAGTGACATCAGAATAGGTAAGTGTAAGGTTTAACGGGATTGTGGAATCTGGTAAGTAGCCCAGACCAAAGTTTAAACCTTGTCCAGACCAAGCTGTACTCACACCCCACTGCGGATCAAATTGATATCCGAGGTTAGCAAAGATACCGACTCCACCATTACTGCTAGATTTACGGTAAGTGCCACCACCAACTCCAACAGTTGTGATCAATGGCTTGGGGTTATCTAGACTATCAGCATCAGTCAGCTGTGACATAGTGACTGCACCATAGACTGAGGAAGGTGTGCCACCTGCATTAGTCCCGTAGTTAGCAAAGTTTGTCCAACCTACCGCAACGCCGATTTGCTTATAAAAGTCTTCATACACAAGTCGGTGAACTTTGAGGTCAAAGGAACCATTAGAGCCAAAGTTGCGAATACTGTTGATGTTAAAAACACCTTCAACAGCCAAGTATTTGCTGGCATCTCCTAAACCAGTACCAATAGAAATACTTCCATCAACAGTGTCTCTTGTTCGACCAGCAGTTGATCCAAAAAGACCGATAAATGCATCACCTGTCTCAAGTCCAAATGCAACTGGAGTGCCTGCATTTAATGAAGGTGTATAGATTCGTTTGATGAATACATTCTGAGTTTGAGTCGTGATTGGACGAATAAGCAATTGTTGACGAATAATCTCAGGAGAATTGGATGTTGGGTTGCTAGTCTGGGAAATTTTAATAGGGCTTGATTTAATAGAGCTTGATTGAGCAATATCAACAAGGTTCGCATCTGGTTTTGTGGATATTGAGATGGAAGAACTACGATGAAAGGCTAAAGGAATATCTGCTTGCGGTTGCTGTAAATCTTTTGCAGAATGACTAGCTTTTTTCTGAGCAACGGTTGACTGAGCTGAGACCTCATCAAATTGACTGATTCCACTCAGTCCTAAGACTGCTCCACTAAATGCTAGTAGTAAACTTTTTATTGTAAATTTTTTGATTAACATTGGCTATACTCCTCACCCACTAACTAAATTTACTGAGTTCGCGTAATTTTTGACTTATATATCAAAAATGCAGTTACTTAGCAAGACAAATATACCCTATTTTTCTCTCAGTGCTGACACTCCCATAACAAAGTTTATAGGAAAGTTTCTTAGTGTTGCAATATGATGACATCAACGACTACTTTGCATCTCATCAACGACTACTTTGCATCTGAGTTTTGCGTCTGAATTCTGTATTTAAATTTTGAATTTTGCTAGACAATTCACGAAGCGATTACGCGCTAATTTAAACGCTGTTTTGCGATCGCAAGCTGATCTCCTACCAAAAGATGTAAACCTATTGGTAGCAGTTTCGGGTGGGCAAGATTCATTATGTTTGGCAAGCCTTTTACGGATGCAAAAAGTTAAATTTAACTGGAATTTAATAATTGCTCACTGCGATCACCAGTGGCGTGGTGATTCAAGTGTTAATGCTAGTCATGTGGCAAAAATCGCGAAAGAATGGGAAACAAATTTTTGTTTAAGAACAGCTGCGTCACCTCTGAAAAGTGAAGCGTCTGCGAGGGAATGGCGCTATGCGATGTTGGTGGAGATGGCAAAGCTGAATGAATGTGCATATATCGTCACAGGGCATACTCGCAGCGATCGCGTTGAGACTTTGCTATACAACTTGATGCGCGGCAGTGGAGCCGATGGGTTAGCATCACTGACTTGGAGGCGATCGCTAACTGACGAGATTGATTTAGTCCGCCCTTTGTTAAACGTTAGTCGCTATGAAACCGCAGGATTTTGCCTTGAGAATCAAATACCAGTTTGGGAAGATAGCACCAATAGGAATCTGGACTATCAACGCAATCGCATTCGTTTAGAGACTATTCCCTATCTGCAAGCACATTTTAATCCGCAGTTGGAGAATGCGATCGCGCAGACATCAGAGCTTTTGCATGAGGATGTGATCTATTTAGAACAGCAAGCGAGTCATTTTTTTGAAGAGAATATTGCAGTGATTTGGGATGATCAAGCGCCTTGTTTGCATCGTCAGCGTTTGCAAGAGCAGCCTTTGGCTTTACAAAGAAGGATCGTCAGGCAGTTTCTATCACGCTATCTAATCCATCAAGTAAATTTTGAGGATGTTGAGAAATTTTTGAAGTTGCTAGATGCCCAAAATCGATCGCAGAGCGCGCCATTTAAAGGAAATATTTCGGCATTTGTGGAACATCCTTGGATATTACTTCGCAAATAGATGTAAGAGTGTCACTAAATGACACTCTTACATCTATTTGCCCCCAAGAGCAATCAGCGCAAAAAAGCTGCCGCTATTCCAGAGACAATGTAATAACATCGAGGAGAGAAGATTGCCCGATCGCCAATATACAAAACCCATCACGATCCCTAAAACAGTGAGCGGGATTATATCTGCAAGATTTAAATGGGCTAAAGCAAACACAAATCCGCTTAAAGCGATCGCACCCCAAACGGGTAAAAACTTAGTGAGCGAAGGAAGTAAAAAACCGCGAAATAGGTATTCCTCAAAAAAAGGCGCAGCGATCGCCAGAGTTACCCACAGCAGGAACTTGGGTAAATTATTTTGACTATCGGTCAAAATTGGTAATAATGGGTTGCCGCCGCCTTGACCTTGTAGGAATTTTTGGCTAATGATCGAGACGATCAAGACTAATGGAACTGAGGCAAAATACCCGCCAATCCCCCATATAATCCATTCAAATGAGTTAATTTTAAAGCGAAACCAGCCTTCGGGTAAAGGGCGATAAGCAGCAAGGCTGGTTTGTAAAATCGGTAACATTGGTACAACAGATAGGACGTAGGGAATCAAAACTAACAATGCTTGTAATGTGAAGTCTTCACTAGCTTTTGATTGCAGTCCCAATAGTTCAAATACTAATGGCAAAACTAATTGAGTCATTAAACAAAAGGCGGTGAACCATAGCACCATTACTTCCCAAGTTGTGCCAACACCCCACGGCACTTGCCAATTGGTTTGACTAGCGTTATGAAATGGAGAAGATTTGCGGAAGAAAATCCATTGAATCAGTAAGCCTAGCCAAACTAAAATCCCAGTCCCACCACCGATTAGAGGAATCGAATTAACGATGATCAGACGGTTAATTGCGGAGATTACTTCGATTTGAGATTGTTGTTCAAGTTCGGGTAGCTTCTCACTTCTTTGTTGAGATTGATAGAGCTTGGTCAGGGCAGTTTTGCGATACCAGCCATCTAGAGTACGCCGAATTTGAGTTTCGGCATTCGGAAATAACATCGTTGGTTCAGTCCAAAGCCCTTTCAGAATTTGAGCGGTTAATCCATTGCTGGTCATCGATTGACCTTCTAATTCGGCGATGCTGTCCCATGTGGCGATCGCTCCTGAGATATCGCCAGTTTGCACTTGTAGCAATCCCATCCGCAGACTTATTTCGCTAATGCTAGTTTGCTTTTTCTGACGCTGTTTATTTGTAAACTGCAGATCATCACTTTCCAAATTTGAATTTATATTTGAAAGAGATAGGCGATCGAATTGAGCGAGGCTAGATTTACTGGCATTTCGCACTTCTTGATAACTGCTGAGTGCTTGAGCGTAAATATTTTGAGGGTTTTGAGATTGACGATCGCCGATCAAGACTTGGAAGATATCATCTGTTGGATTATTTTGAATATTCTCTTGAACTTGCGTGGCTTGCAAAATCAAATCTGTTTGCAATAAATCGAGTTTGGTTTGCTCTTGAGGATTATTCCAACTAGCTTGCAAAGTGATGAAGATAAATAAAATAGACAATAAGCTGAGAATACTTAATAGTAATGACTTAGCATTCAAAGATTTATCATTCAACGGCTGAGAATCCATTCTTTTATTTCAGGCAATAGGGTAAGGCAAAGCACCGCTCATCTTATCATTTTGCTCCTGTAAATCGCAAACCTGCGATGCCAAGCACAATTAGACTGATACAGATAAATCTTGGTAAGTCGCGAGGTTCATTTAAAAATACTGCGCCAACGATCGCAGTTCCCACAACACCGATACCTGTCCACACAGCATAGCCCGTGCCAACTGGCAAAGTTTTTAAAGCTTGGGCAAGCAGAATGAAGCTAGCCGCGAGTGCGGCAAGAGTAATTAGACTGGGAACAGGTTTTGTAAAGCCATTGGTGTATGGCAAGGTGGTTGCCCAGCCAACTTCTAATAGCCCTGCGATAATTAGATAAATCCAATCCATTATATTTTCACTCTACACGAAGTAGTTTGGCATAAAAAAATAGGCGATCGCTTTTTATGCGATCGCCTGACTAAATCATTATTGCTTTGGGATGTCAGTGGTAGTGAGTGAAGTTACCAGTTCATAGAACAGCATCTTAACAGCCTTACAAACTATATGCATCCTAGCCAGTTTAATTGATCTGCCAGCGTGTTTCATCTCATCAAGTTTATTGCCTAAAGTCTCACCTATATCGTTCTGCACGCGGTTTTTCCTGACTTCGATCCGAGTGAATGACCATAACCACATTGCTCGGCGGCACAGGTCAGAACCACCGACAATGCTTGCAGACTTTTTGTCACCGCTTGACTTCTCGCTGGGCGCGCAGCCAAGTGCCTTAGTAAATCGTCTCAAACTAATATGCCTCTTAATCCGTTTATCTTTGTTACGGCGGCTTTTACCATGGGAGACAATCGGTCTATTGTCATCAGTTAGGAAGTTCTCGATCGGAAAGATTTGACTAAGAATAATTGCTTTAGTACGAGCCCCAAACCCCCAACGGGTAAAGACTTCATGATATTTATCAAATCGCGCTGCGCTCATTAATCCGCACAATTCTGCCTCTATACTGCGTTCTTCTTTCCATAAGTCAGTTAACCGATTTGCATGTAATTTAACTGATTCTTCAATACCTAGCCCGCAGCTCGTTGAGAGTAAAAGTTCATGTCGCTTACTTTCGATTTCACCTGCTAACCATTCAAACAAGACTTTGCTTTTCGACATAGCAACTTCTGGGAATTGCCAAGCCAAATCTTGGCGGATGCGATTGATGATCGGGCTTTGCACTCGTGCCAGATGGCATAGCCTCAAAACTTTCTGCCTGATCAATGCAATTTGTTGATCGCGCTCTTGGACAAATCGCCGTGGCTGTCCCCCAAAATCTTTGTAATAGTAAGCCAGTGCGAACGAGTCAGATTCATCGGATTTATCAGGCATATCTAGACTTTCACGATGACGAGCTAGTTTGTTGTGAGCAACAAGCGCCACAGGTATGCCCTGTCTAACTAGGTAAGTACACCACAGACGACTGTAGTTAACCCCCGTTGGTTCAAGAACTGCGACATCAGGAGCTAAATCGATTATCTTCTTTAAGCCTGTTAAATCTGCCTTGCAGTAATGAAATTCAGCTTTATATAAAAGTTGACGTGGCTCACCGTCTGCAATCAAATCTGTGTCCAATAAATAGGCAACACAAGACCCCTTACAGATATCAATCCCTAAGATTTTCATATTTTATTGTTGAGGTTAACAGCCCAAATTTACGGCTTGCGCCGTAGCTTATGAATCACCTTTAAGCCCTCACAGACGGGGGCTTGCTTCACTCGTATAAGCCAAAAGTGTGATTAAAGTGTGAGGGGTCTTTGAAAATGTAAAAGCTCTAAGCTTGTTTCCTCATTTAGACCCTCATAATCAACACTACAGTCAGGTTTGGAAGCTGACCGCTACTCTAAGCAAGGGCTTAGAGTTTCGCTAGAATTTCACTAGCTCATCAGGCGGTTTGATCGTCAATTAATTCTGGAATAGTCTTGTTGTCGTCTTCATCGAAAAAGAATCCAAACTCTTCAACTGGTTCGTTTGATTTGCGATCGCCAGAATGGAAATAATTTTTCATGCGATTGAAGACACCGTCATAAATATCGTGCAACTCGCTCTCTGTAAGCTGAAAAGCATCAATGAGATGTAGCAATGCAGTCGAGCGCTCGTTAATCAGGAAGTTGACATAATCAGAGTCAGTCATGATCAAGAACCTCTAGATAACTGGATAGAATGTCGCGAAGTTTGAGAAAGTGGGTTTGATCCGAACTTAGGTAAGTCAGATCACCAAGCTCGATCATGGCAATATCAAAAATCGCAAGCGCAAAGCAAATCATATGTAAATCGGGCGATGTATATCTGATGAAAGTGTCGATCGCGCGTTGAGTTGGATTAGTGGTCATGATGCAGTGTCACCATTTAGGTTAGGGAGTTGAAGCACAGCCAGATGCTTAGTCGGCATATTGCAGAAAGCAGGTTTGCACTGATCAAGAATTGCTGTAGCAAGTGTGATCTTGTCGGCAAGGGGAAGACGCTCTAGCCACTGTTCGGTGACGGCGGACATCGTGTAATTTTGGCTAGACCAGTAATAAGAAATGGGTCGCATAGTTACTCGTTTGGTTTTGGTTTTCTGAATTTAGCGGACATTGGGCAAGTGGCAAAATGAGGCGACAAATCGGTATTCAGTGGGATGAATTTACCTGCTTCAGTTTTGCCCCAGAAAATTCTGGCTTTGCAACCTGCACAGAACGAACCCTTAGAATTAGGCGGAATTTCGTAAGGCATAACGGTTTTTAGATTGGTGTACGAATACGCATTAAAATCACGGCTACCTATTAGATAGGGAGCTGCTAGCCCGTGTCGTTTGTGCGTGTGATAATCGAAGTGAATCAACTTTCACAAAGACAGCGCTTAGCCAAATTGGTTAGGGGCTGTCTTTGCTTTGTTGATTTGACTATACAGTCCTGTATAGAAAACTGTCAAGTGTGTATAAAAACTATTCACCAGTGTATAATCAATGTCAAATGAACCTGATTCACCATTAGCCATGTTAAGAAGACTTAGATTTATGACCCAAGAGCAGTTGGGTAAAGAGATTGGCGTAACAGGAAATACAATTGCACGATGGGAAAGAGGTGAAGTAAAAGCACGTTTAACTCCCCAGCAATTAAAGAAGCTATGCAAAGCCTTGAATATTACTCTTGATGAATTACCAGATGATTTTGGTTCACATCATCCTGAACAGTTGCCCTCATTGCTCATAAATGAATAAGCGATCGCGCTGAAGAAACTTATGCAAGCCGAACAGCTAAGCATTTTGGACTTACCGCCCGATAATGTTTTGGGCAAAACTAATGCCATCGATGCCAACCTAGAATTTTGCATAGGCGATCAAGTAGCTTATAAAAGTCCGCTGCTTGCCTATCAGAAAAAGAGAGGGATAGGCAATGTTGTCGCGAGTCAGGATAAAGACTATTTAGAAATAGTCTGGCAAGATAGCGATCGCCCAATGCCACATCCAAAAATAGCCAAGCAACCAGATTATGAACTAATCAAAGCCATCGAGGGAGATAGTTCTGGGATATTTTCTGACATAGCAAATATCCCAGAACTATCTTTTAAACCCAGACGACACGGGATAATCGAAGATTACCTAGTGTCTCCAAGAAAAGGCAAACATTACAAATATCAGCGATATGTCTACCTCGATGACAGCGGGACATATCGACATCACCATATTGCACAAAGGCAACACGAAGCGATCGCCACGATGTGGCGCGGTGGCGCAAGTGCCAAAGAGATATGTGTGGCGATCGGCAAAAAGTATCTAGGCAAAGATATTTGACATCGCCTCTTTGAGTTTGGCGGGATTCTTGCCAATGTATAACTGCACCACCGACAGCGACTTATGCCCAGTAATT
>JANXUJ010000064.1 GCA_025356295.1 Cyanobacteriota bacterium | reverse complement strand
GTTTTATATTTAATTGTGCCTAGCTACTTACTGTTAATTTAAATATTAATTTAAAATAGTTCATTCCAATTGAACGTTACATCTGGAAAAGCAAACATGGACAAAGTATCGCTTTCATCGTAGCGCCTGATTAATTTATATCCATTTGCAGAAGGTTGCGAATATCCCTCGATCACTTTTTTATTCAGATCAAACAACCACATTTCAGGAATCCCCGCCGCCGCATAGAGTGGTGCTTTGACATCGCGATCGTAAGCGATCGTGCTATCAGCAACTTCAATAATCAACAAAATATCATCTGGTGTTGGCAAACCTGCTTCATAAAAATCATCACGCGGTTTCAAAATCGCTAGATCAGGTTGCGGTTCAGAATTATCATTCAAGCGAATTGAGTTCTGCACCGACAGAACAATGCGAATCCCAAATTTTTGCGTGAATGTTGTCACTAAACGGTTTACACAAGCTCCGTGTTTTCTGCCAATTGGTGACATTTCTCTGATTTCTCCATTAATTAATTCTAGGCGATCGCCATGTGGGAAAACACCAGCTCCGTGCATAAGCTCATACTGCTGGGTCGTCAACATAAACTTATGCGAGAACTCATGGACTAATTCATGGGTAAGTAGTTGAACTGTCATAAGGTTGAGATTGGTTGGAATATTTTTTAATGATAACAATTAGAGTGATTTAAAGTAATCTTGAATCTAAGCCCAAATCTATTAGGATGAACCCTATGTCTCGTTTACCTCTTGCTTTGCAAACTGCCTTTAGCCACCGCAATGCCCTCAAAATCATTAGTGGTATCCAAAACTTTGATCGCGAATCCGTGAAAATGGTTGTGCAAGCAGCCGATCGCGGTGGGGCTACTTTTGTGGACATCGCGGCTGATGTGGAATTGATTGCGATCGCTAAAGCTAACTGCTCATTGCCTATTTGCGTATCGTCAGTCGAAGCTCACAAGTTAGTTGAGGCTGTGGCAAATGGCGCTGATCTAGTCGAAATTGGTAACTATGATAGCTACTACGCTCAAGGTCGCATCTTCACTGCTGCTGAGATCATTGCTTTGACCCTAGAAACTAGAGCTTTGCTACCTCATACTGCAATCTCGGTCACAGTTCCTCATACTTTGCCTCTCGATCAGCAAGTCACCCTCGCTGAAAAACTCGAAGCGATCGGCGCAGACATTATCCAAACCGAAGGCGGCACAAGTTCGACTCCAGTTCATGCAGGCGTGCTTGGTGCAATCGAAAAGGCTTCGCCCACTCTAGCGGCTGCTTATGCGATTGGTAGCGCAGTCTCAATTCCTGTACTTTGTGCTTCTGGCTTGACTAGCATCACCGCTCCCATGGCGATCGCTTCAGGTGCATCGGGTATTGGTGTTGGTTCGGCGGTGAATCAGTTGAATGATGTAGTTTCGATGATCGCGACAGTGCGCTCTCTCAGAGAATCATTAGGAAAAGCAATTAACAGCAAGGTGATCAACCAAGCAGTTGTGTAATTAATCTTTGCTTAATTTCTTGTCAGCAAATTAGCAAAATCAATTAACTAAAAGGCGATCGCTTTGAACTTTATAGAAAATTCATAGCGATCGCCTCTCTCATAAAATCAGCTAACCAAAAGCGCGATCGCCTAATCTTGTAGCTAAAATGTGATGAGTAGGTTTAGTTTAATAAACTTCATCGTGACTGCCAATATCAATGAGAAGGATTTCTTCTGAGTCTAGATTTCTCTTAAAATTGAAGACTATTCGGCAGTTATACTCTACAGTGCAAGCCCAAGCACCAGATAGCTTACCTTTCAATTTATGGGTTTTCAAAGCAGGATGGAATGGGTCAGCCACCAACATTTCTAATCGGTGAGCTATTTGGCTTTTCATTTCGGGTTCTCGGCGAATTAAGGCTTTAAAGGCTCTTTTGAATGAAGATGTTGATACAAGAGTTCTCATTGCTCTAGTTCCGCCATAATATCAGCCACAGAACCTCGAAACACTTGCCCATGAGAGTAGTCTTCGTTTGCACTCATAATATTAATAGCGATTTCCTCTCTACGTCTTTCTTTGATTCGCTGGGCAATCAGTTCAACTAGAGTAAGTTGTTCATCGTCAGACATTTCTTCAACTGATTCAAGGATTTTGTCAAAGCTATAAGTTTTCATCTTTGCGCGGGGATATGAACTCTACATATACAGTTTAATATTATCCCTAATCATCTTTTGCGATCGCCTCTCTCATAAAATCAGCGCTCTGAGATTAATTGATCTACAATTAATCTCAGAGCGCTGTAATTAAAAATGAATAAATAAAATGGAAGCAGCTATATGATAATTATAGTTATCATATAGCTGCTTCCATAATAATTAAATGCTAGAAGAAGATATTAGATGGATACAGAGATTCTTTAACTTTGAGAGAGCATTCCTTTTGTTGCAAGACTCACTCAAAACAGAAAAGCTTTCCATTTTAGAAAGAGCAGGATTGATTCATTTTTTTGAGATGACCTTTGAACTATCTTGGAATAATTGCTAATAAACTATCATATTCGTTAACAATCATTTACTAAACTATGCAAATCACCCTAGACATACCTGATGATATCGCCACCACTGTGCAGGATAACCTACCCCAAATATTAGCGCTAGGATTGCGAGAAATGAATGCTAATCCCAATAATGGTTTTTCGGGATTGACAGAAATATTGCACTTTTTAGCCAAACTGCCATCCCCTCAAGAGGTCTTGAATTTACACCTTGCGCCAGCCGCACAGCAAGAAATTGATAGCCTATTAGAAAAAAATCGCACTCAACGTTTTAATGAGGACGATCGCTTACTATGGCAGCATTATGAATTTATCGAGCATTTAGTCCGTCTTGCTAAAACACAAGCTCTGATTAAGCTACAGCAGAGTCAATGAGTAAGAGCTATATCTCCGCTAAGCTTAGAAAACTAGTCAGTGATCGCGCCCAAAATTGTTGTGAATATTGCCTAATCCCCAAAAGTTTGACTTTAGCTTCCCATCAAGTAGATCATGTAATTGCTGAAAAGCATGGAGGCAAAACCACAGAAGAAAATCTAGCTTTATCTTGCTCACTATGCAATCAAGCTAAGGGTAGTGATATCGCTTCTATCGACTCAGAAACAGGCGATGTTATTAGACTTTATCATCCCAGACAAGATCGATGGCGAGAGAATTTTCAAGTCGAAGAATCTAACGGTTTAATTTGTCCATTGACCACGATTGGTCGCGTGACTATACAGTTGCTGAAGATAAATCGATCAGCTTGCCTACCATATCGCCAGATGCTTGCTCAAGCAAAAATACTGATGCAAAAATGATGCTAGGAGAGGATATCAGATGGATACAGAGATTCTCTAACTTTGAGAGAGCATTCCTTTTATTGCAGGACTCACTCAAAACAGAAAAGCTTTCCATTTCAGAAAGAGCAGAATTAATCCAATTTTTGAGATGACCTTTGAACTCTCTTGGAAATTGCTTAAAGACTATGAAGAGACAGAGGGATTTATTGTCAAAACTCCTAGAGAAGCGATTAAACAAGCATTTCCGTTGGGGCTTTTCAAGATCGCAATTTAACAGCGCGTACTTACAATGAAGAAACGGCGATCGCTGTCGAAGCCAAAATTAGAGGTAAATATTTTCAACTTCTGGCAGAAGTGTATATCTATTTCCAGAATAAAATAGAATCTCTATGAAATATAGATTAATTGAGCGAGATTTTGTTTATATCAATGAAGCGATTCGGGAATTTCCTGAAATTATCGAAGTAATCTTGTTTGGCTCACGGGCAAAGGGGAATTACAAAACAGACTCTGATGTGGATTTGGCGATAAAGGGCGATCGCATAACCTATGAAATTACAGCGCGATTTGCTGATTGTCTAAACGAAGAGAAACCACTGCCATATTTTTTTGATGTCGTGCATTATGAGGCGATTGCCAATCCCCTCATAATGCACATATAGATTTTGTTTTCTTAACTTTAGACTTAAAGTTAAGAAAACAAAATCAGTAAATATCCAAAATGCAATTTGTTTGTTTTTCGCAAGGGGCAATTGACCTGCAAATTAATGGAGCTTTGGGAGTTCCTTTTAATGATTTAAATCGCGATCGCGCCCGCAGGTTACCAGAAATTTGTCGCTTTTTATATCAACAGGGGCTTGATGGATTTTTGCCGACCCTTGTCACTACATCTATCGAGCAATTTCACCGATCGTTATTTTTTTTAGCCGAAGCGATCGCTTATCAAAACCAAAATCCTGATTCCCTACAAGCCAAAATCTTAGGCGTACATCTTGAAGGCTCTTTCTTACATCCCGATAAGCGTGGCGCGCATCCTCAGCAACATCTACTACCGCTTAATCTCGATACATTAAAAAAATTATTAGGCGACTACACCGAAATCATTAAAATTATTACCCTTGCGCCCGAACTCGATCCATCAGATAAAACTATTGAATATTTATGCGATCGCAATATCATCGTTAGCTTAGGTCACTCCACCGCGAATGCTGCACAAACGAGAAGGGCGATCGCACAGGGCGCAACGATGGTCACTCATGCTTTTAATGCGATGCCGAGTTTGCATCATCGCGATGTGGGTTTATTGGGCGAAGCAATTTTAAGCGATCGCGTTTGGTGCGGCTTAATTGCTGATGGCGTTCATGTTTCGCCCCAAATGATTAAATTGCTTTATCGAATGACAGGCAAAATTTTCTTAGTTAGCGATGCGCTTGCACCGATAGGATTGCCTGATGGGGTTTATCCTTGGGACAATCGCCAAATCACAATCAAAAATGGTACAGCGCGGTTGCTTGATGGCACGCTCTCAGGTACGACTGTTCCATTGCTAGATAGCGTTAATAATCTGGTGCAGTGGCAAATTTGTGAACCAATTCAGGCGATTAATCTGGTGATCGCTGCACCACGATTAGCGATAAATATGGCGCTTGACACTACAACTCAGAGGCTTGCTTGGTATCAGACATCATCGGGACAAATGATTCGGCAGCACCTTTAAGATGGCGATCATCTGCAATCAAAGTATGCGGCTGATGCGTTTTTAAAATCATCGACAGATTTTGCTTCAGCTTAGTTCTTGGTACAACTGCGTCTACAAATCCGTGAGCCAGTAAATACTCAGACGACTGAAAACCTTCAGGAATTTTTTGCTTAAGGGTTTGCTCGATCACGCGCCGACCTGTAAACCCGATTAAGGCTTTCGGTTCAGCCAAAATAATATCGCCTAGCATCGCAAAGCTAGCCGTTACGCCGCCAGTTGTAGGATTCGTTAAGACAGGAATATACAGCAAATTTGCTTGACGATGCCGCTCTAACGCTGCCGAAGTTTTTGCCATTTGCATCAAGCTCAAAATCCCCTCCTGCATCCGCGCCCCACCTGACGCACAAAATATCAAGGCAGGAAAACGTTTTGCAGTAGCAGTTTCTAACATCCGTGTGATCTTTTCACCAACTACCGAACCCATACTGCCGCCCATAAAGCGGAAATCCATCACTGCCAGAGCTGCATCACAGCCGTCAATTTTGCCCGTACCCGTGATCACCCCATCACTCAAACCAGTTTTTTGCTTATATTCTTTAATGCGATCAATATAAGGCTTACGATCTTTGAAACCCAGAGGATCACAAGAAGTCAAATCTGCATCCATCTCTTGCCATGTGCCAGCATCAATTAGTTGGGCAATGCGTTCATAGGCATCGACTTGATTGTGATGACCACATTCGGGACAAACCATCAAATTAGTTTTTAAGTCTTTGACATAGGTCAGGGCGCTGCAACTAGAGCATTTGTGCCACAAACCATCGGGAATTTCACGTTCTTGAGAGTTTTGATTGAGATTAGGAGTTTTGCGGTAATATGCTTCACTTGCGCGCGATCGCGTTTCAGCAAACCAATCAAACAGTGACATAGTGACTCACGGTTTATAAAATAAGTATGCAGTTGTGAGTATTCAAAAGCCAACAACTGTAACAAAGAATACATCTACAGATGTGCCATCATATAACGCTTTGGACTCTAGAGCCGAATAAAAAAGAGTGCGAAGCACCCTTTTTTATTGTTTTAGCTATTCTAGACTGTCGCTAGGCTTTTGTTTGACTCGCTCGACTTGAGAGTATTTTTCGACTGTTTGAGTAACATCAAACAAAGACTGCTGTAATGGCTTGATTGCAATTTGGATGTCTTCGTAAGTTGCTTCTTCTGACTCAAACAAGTTTTTGAGCGCTTCCATATTTTTGAGCGTGGGTTCACGCAAACTTGTCGTGATCACTGATGGACCATTGTCCCTGAGAATTTCTTCAACAGTGCGAATGAGATTAGATGCTTGGTTACGCATATTCGCAAGTTCGCGGCGTGCCGAATCTTCATCAGAATAAACTTCTGCCTCCATCCGCATTCTCTCGATTTCGCTAGGGCTCAAGCCACCTGTATTCGTGATACTGATACTCTGCTCGACTCCCGTATCAATATCGCGCGCTGATACCTTGAGAATACCGTTAGCATCAATGTCAAAGGAAACCTCGATCTGAGGAATACCACGCGGTGCGGGACGGATACCCTCTAGCTCAAATTTGCCGAGACTTTTGTTGTCCTTTGCCATCGCTCGTTCGCCTTGCAAGACATGGATTTCGACCGCGCCTTGATTATCAACCGCAGTCGAGAAAATTTGCGCTTTGCTAGTGGGAATGGTGGTGTTGCGTTCTAAGTTTTTAGTAAATACACCACCTTGTGTTTCCAGTCCGATCGACAGAGGGATTACGTCAAGCAATAATAAGTCCTTAACTTCGCCACCTAAAATTCCTGCTTGCACAGCTGCGCCGATCGCTACCGCTTCATCAGGATTTACCGACTGATCAGGTTTCTTACCGTCAAAAAATCTAGCGATCGCATCTTGCACCGAAGGAATCCGCGTGGAGCCACCAACTAAAATAATCCGATTAATTTCTTTAGGTAATAACCCTGCATCTTTAAGCGCTTGAGCAGTCGGCTCAAGAGTCGCTTTAACCAGAGCCGCCGTAATCTCATCAAATTTGGAACGCGTAAAGTCTAGCTCGATCGTTTTCGGTCCCGTAGCATCAGCGGCAATAAATGGCAAGCTGATCAAAGTTGAAGGGGCGCTAGATAATTCGATTTTGGCTTTTTCGGCAGCTTCCTTGAGTCTTTGCAAAGCGGTTTTATCAGCAGTTAAGTCGATACCTTCTTTTTGCTTAAAGTCGGCAACTAGCCAATCGACAATTACTGCGTCAAAGTCATCACCACCAAGATGATTATTTCCCGAAGTTGCCTTAACCTCAAAAATGCCATCGCCAAGCTGCAAAACCGATACATCGAATGTACCGCCGCCGAGGTCAAATACTAAAACAATCTGATCTTGATCTTGCTTATCTAGTCCATAGGCTAGTGCGGCGGCAGTTGGCTCATTGACAATCCGTAAAACTTCCATACCCGAAATTGCCCCAGCGTCTTTTGTGGCTTGACGCTGCGTATCGGTAAAATAGGCGGGAACGGTAATTACTGCCTGAGTGACTTCTTCACCGAGATAGTTTTCAGCATCTTGCTTTAGCTTTTGCAAGATCATCGCCGAGATTTCTTGAGGTGTATAAGCGCGATCGCCGATCTGGACATCAACGGTCTGATCTTTACCTTTGACCGCAGTGTAGGGAACCCGACCGCGCTCTTGTTCGGTTTCGTCCCAGCTTCGCCCGATAAAGCGTTTGATGCTATAAACCGTATTGACGGAGTTGGTCACAGATTGACGTTTGGCAACCTGACCCACGATCCTCTCGCTGCTATCTTTGACAAAGGCGACAATACTCGGCGTAGTCCGCCCCCCTTCTGCACTAGAAATGACAACAGGCTTACCGCCTTCTAAAACTGAAACACAGCTGTTTGTCGTACCCAAGTCGATCCCAATTACTTTCGACATAATCGCTAGTTCCGTTAAAAGCTTTTTAAAAGTTTAGCTTAATGAATTTCAAATAATCTACATTAATAAGACTTTGCAAAAATATTTTTTATAATGCTTGAGTAGCATTAAGGAGATGCAATCGCGATCGCATCTCCTTAAATGCATCTAGAAATCTTAATTAACTAGCCTCTCCAGAACCAGTATTCGATGCATTTTCGTCACCATCCACTTTGCCCGAAGATACTTTGACCAGTGAATGACGCAACACGCGATCGTCACTGACCATATAGCCAGGACGCAATTCTTCAATGATTAAGCCTTCGTCATATTCAGGCGATGGCTCTTGCATGATCGCTTCATGAAAGTTGGGGTCAAATTCTTGACCAACGCATTCCATCCTGACTACACCTGTTTCTTTGAGGCATTTCAGCAATTGCTTGTAAACTGACTGATAACTTTTGTGAATCGATGCTTCACCATCAGTTTTAGGAGATATTTGTAACTGCGCTCGCTCAAAATCATCAACTACTGGCAAGATTTTTTTAAGTATTTTGCCTGTAATCGTGCCTTCTTGCTCTTCCTTATCACGTTCGGTACGCTTGCGAAAGTTCTCAAAATCGGCATATAGCCTTAAGTACTGCTGCTTGCGATCGTCTAACTGCTCTTTCAGAGTGGTTGACTCAGCGATCAGACCATTGATTTTTTCTAGCGTAGCGGCTGCGGCAACATTCGCTTTACTTTCTTCGGGTTTGGTTGTTGCAGTTGGCTGAGTGCCGTCTGCTGATTTCAACTCTTCTTCGTTCGAGTCTTCAGTAGCCAGTTGTTGTAACCGTGCCTCAAGTACTTCATCATCTTCGTCGATGAGGTCGTCAGAACTTAATATGTTTTCTTCTTCAATCATTGCGGTAATACTCTTTTCGCGATTTTTAGACTAGCAGTAAATTGCTAAGAGTTGATATTTAAGTATTAATTTTGACGATTTTCGCCATCCATACTGATTTTACTCTTTATTTGGGTCAACGTATAGCCTAATTAAAATCCACAGTTGAGAGTTGATTTTGTTGAGTTCCCAGTGTCAGCAATGTTGCCAGAGGCTAAAGAACAGAAATATTTTCGGAGATTAGACGATAGATTTGACACATTAGTAAAATCTGCGGACTCGATACTACCAATATTTTCCACGATCGCATTACGAAAATTTGCACCGTTGAGATTTGTACCCGCAAACTCAATCAAAATTAGTTTCGCAGCTGTCAAGTTTGTTGAGCTTAGATTTGCATTTGAGAGATTGGTTAAGTGAAGTTCAGCTGATCGCATGTCTGCGGCTGCCAAATCGGCTCCATCTAAGATCGCCTCACTAAGATTTGCCGCTGCTAAGTTGCTATCCCTGAGATTTGCTTTAACTAGATTGGCTTTGCGAAGATTTGCTAAAACTAAATTTGCACCATTGAGATTTGCCAAACTGAGATCGGCTTCACTGAGGTTTGACTTCATCAACTCAGCTTTTTGCAAAATTACTGAGCCTAGCTTAGCTTGAGATAGATTTGCCCGCAATAAATTAGCTTGAGATAGATTTGCTTCGGATAGATTAGAGAATGCTAAATTCGCATCAATTAAGCTGGAATTACTTAAATCTGCACCTCGAAGATCGACTTTAACCAGCTTTATTCCATTCAAGTTAGCATTTTTGAAGATTACTTGCCGTAAATCAACACGTTCTATAACTGAACCACTGAGATTAATATTTCGCAAATCCTGACCTTGTAAGCGATCGCCTTGAGCGCCTGTCAGCTGAATATATCGAAAATCTCTTTGACCTTCGGCGTATTTAGCCAGTAAGCTAACCGCTGTAATTGGGGTTAATTTTGGAGTTGATGAAGCAACAGGAGCAGTTGAACTAATAGGAGTTGGTGAACTTATAATTGGAACTTCTAGGGTTTTGATAACTGGTTGATTTTTCTTTGAAAGCAATAAAAGACTGCCAGTAGCTAATAGAGCTAATAGAAATATACCAAATAATAAAAATGAATTAGGCAGCGGAACTACAAATTTTGATTTTTGTTCTTTTATTTCAATGCGATCTTTGCCATGACATCGATCAATTAAGCGATCGCTTAAATCCCGAATCTCATCATCAGAAATTTGGGCGATCGCTTGAAATACAGGTGACAACTTAGGCTCTTGAAAATCATTTTGACGGAAAATCAGATTTTTATTGTCTTCATGAAAAGTTTCCCAAAGTTTTGGCTCAATTGCCAAAGCACGCAGCGATAGAGAAATTACAGCAAAAGAAAAGTCATCTAGGCGATCGCTAAAATCTTTAGCTGATCGCCTTGGTGGTTGATAGTTGGGATGACCAATTTCCGAGGGTGGATTCCCTTGCAAAGCAGGAACATACATTCCATCATAGTCCACAAGTTTAATCTCTCCCTCATCATCGATCATAATATTCCCATGTTGCAAATCACCATGAGCAATTCCGATCTTTTGTAAATCTCTTTGTAGTCGTTTTAGCTGTCGATCTAAACGTAACAACACTTGCGAATCATCGATATATTCACCAATATAGCGATCTATTTCTACTCCTTCTACCCAATCCATTTTCAGGATTGGATACCATTCTCCTTTAACCAAAATTCCTTGAGATAGAAATTCAAAATTAACTAGATAAGAAGTCTGATGTTGACTGAGATATTCACTAATTAATTTATATCTATGTTGGACATCTGATTGTGGGGTTCGCGTAAAGCAGCGTACCGCCCATGCGCGATCTCCTGTCGATAATTTATTGGTTAGTTTATAGACAGTGGCGAAGTTGCCTGACCAGAGCAGCACTCTGCCGCGTGAATTTTTAGTCGTGATTGCTTGCTTCAGATCAGGATCAGCAAAGCAGAGTTGCGGATTTTGTACCGCGATCGTGAAATCAATATTTAAGGGCCAGTTCTGGATATCTATCATGATTTAGAACGGATTTCTAGGCATAGCAATGTTGTATCGTCATTGGCGATCGCGTGTTGATCGCGTAATTCGTTTATCCAGTTTGCGAACAACTCTTGCGAACTAATTTGATCTAACTTTAGCCAAGGATTTTGAAAGGACTCTATTTGTTGCAAAATCCAACAAGCGATCGCATCTGTCGTCAAATAAAAGCGATCGCCTATTTGAGCTTTTCCATTGATTTTAAAAAAGTTAATATTTTGAGCTTTCGCATGAGTTCCAATTAGCTTAGGACGATTATTAAATTCATAACTATTTTGTAAAGGGAAACTTGTTTGGAAATGGCGATCGCGCACCACAAATAAGCAAGAATCTCCAACTGCAAGCGCTTGCCAACTTAAATCAGTCCTGATCTCTAAGCTCAAAAAAGTCGCATAAGCACCTTTTTCGGCTTTGCGTTTAGCAAACCAAGATAAATTTTGATTTTTTAGCCATTGTTGCCAAGTCACCTGCAATGGCGATAACCAATCCTCTCCGTCACGATTTACAAAAGTATTAACTAACTCTTTAGCCCATTCACGGGCAAACGAAGACTCAGTTGCGCCATCGGATAGGGCGATCGCTATTTTATGATCACGTTCTACTTTTTGCCAGATATCTTCACATTCAGCGATCGCATTACCTGCTTTCTGCACGACAAAACTTTGGATCAGATCAAAACTTAATGAGCTTTTCGGTTTTGAAATAGGGTCATATTTCACATCGTACAAAAGGCGATCGCCATATTTGCGATTACTGCTATGTGCGATCGCCTTAAACCCAAAATTTGCATACTCATACTGAGTACGCAAACCAAAAATATCTTGATTGCGAAAAGCTCTAACCACAATATCTACAGTGTATTTACAGGGCAGTATTATTAAACAGTTGCCAAAGATGCCAAAGGCTCTGGAATCGATGCAGTAGGCGCGGTGAACTCGCCCGACACCACAAATTCAAGCCGTAACTTTAGCCAACGCATTGTATTTGCGTCTGTAGTTATGATCGCTGCCGCAGGTTGAGGAATTTGCTTTTTGATACTTGCCATTTCAGGCGCTTCTAAGAAAGCAGGTTGCTCAACTAACCAAAAGTTAATCTCGATATTGCGCGCCTCAAAATTGCGGCGGCGCTCTGATAAAGTCTCACGCAAAGGTTTTCCTTCGTCTTCACACAGATATTTACGGCTAGCGGCGACAAAATAATATTGCTTGGACTCTGACATAAAGATTTATTTTTTACTTTAAAATTCTTAAAAATTAAATATAACGCTTTGCGCTCTCACTAAAACCAAATAATTTTATAAAAGCCTTGCGAAGTAAGGCTTTTATAAAATTATTTGGTTCTTAAAGCAATTGCCATAAATTAAGCTGAGGCGTTAGCTCTAAAACGCTATTTAAAACAATATCTGCGCCATTCTCTTTGAGCAAAGCTGCATAGCGATCGCGCAAATCCTGCTGCACATGCGGTGGGATCACACCAACTGCAACATACTTATAACTAAGATCATAAGTCCGCGCCCTAACCACCGTCAGCATATCCGCCACCGTGTCCCCCACATACACCACTGCGATCGGTGACTTACTGTGCTTACTCTCAAGTTGCTTCACAGCTAGCAATAGCCCACTCGGATCAGGTTTTCCAGCCGCATCTTCCATCGCGATCAGCACAGGATTAGCGATCGCTAAACGCTTTAATACATAACCAGCCGAAGCTCGAGTCGCCCCACTAAAAAATCCCCAGCCAATTCCTGCGATCGTTAATTCTTGAAAATACTCAGTTGTGGCAATCAAAGGCTCAGTTGTAATATAGCCATCCCAGCGATCGCGATCAACACCTCGATACTGCCCCTGAAAAAATTCTACGATCGCCTCATAAGATATCGGCATTTCCTGCCCTAATCCATGCAAATATCTCTTGATTAGTTCCTGCGATGCTTCCCAGTCATTGTTCCAAATTCCCTCAGCCTTCATTTCATCAATTTCTTCAGATGTGGGGCGGTTTGAACTATCGGTAAAATGCTCGACTGTATCCGCTAATGCGCGGCGATACGAACCTGACACATCACGAATCACGCCATCAATGTCGAATATATAAAAAAATTGCGAAGGGTCTTTTGAGGTTTCAGTCATGTTATTATCTAAGATCGCTACTTTAATATTTAGTTTAACTTTTACTGTTCTTGGAGGTTGGTAGCATTGTCCCAGTTTATTCTAAAAATCTTATGGTTAGAGAATAACGTAGCCCTCGCCGTCGATCAAGTCGTTGGCAAAGGTTTCAGCCCTCTCACCAAGTATTTCTTTTGGCCCCGTGATGATGCTTGGGACCAACTCAAATCAGAAATGGAAAGCAAGCCCTGGATTGCCGATCAAGATCGGATTGAAATTTTAAATAAGGCAACCGAAGTAATTAATTACTGGCAGCAAGAAGGCAAAAATCGCCCGATGACAGAAGCTCAAGGCAAGTTCCCTGACGTTATCTTTACTGGCAGCAACTAAACAAAAAAGGAGACGCATAGCGTCTCCTTTTTGTGATCTAAAAAAGAGACGCTATGCGTCTCTTTTTTATTGTTTGTGATTAATTATTTATCAAGATCAGGCATAGATAGTACTGCTTCAGTCTTACGGTCAATACCTTTCTCAAAGCCAGCAACAGCCGCGCGAGCGCGACCAGCGTGCCATAAGTGACCAACTAAGAACATGAATGACAATACGAAGTGAGAAGTTGACAACCAAGAACGAGGAGACACAAAGTTCACCGCGTTGATTTCAGTGATCACACCACCAACTGAGTTCAAAGAACCCAAAGGAGCGTGAGTCATGTACTCAGCCGCACGGCGTACTTGCCAAGGCTGAACGTCATTCTTGAGTTTGTCAATATCTAAACCATTAGGACCACGAAGAGGCTCTAACCAAGGACCACGGAAATCCCAAAAACGCATGGTCTCACCACCGAAGATAACCTCTCCAGAAGGCGATCGCATCAAGTATTTACCCAAACCAGTCGGACCTTGAGAAGTTGCAATGTTTGCACCCAACTTTTGGTCACGCACGAGATAAGTAAACGCTTGAGACTGAGAAGCTTCAGCCGCAGTCGGTCCAAAGAACTCACTAGGATAAACAGTGTTGTTAAACCAGACAAAGCAAGTAGCGATGAAAGCCATGAAGCTTAATGCGCCCAGACTGTAAGACAGATATGCCTCACCCGACCAAACCAGAGCGCGGCGCGCCCAACCAAAAGGCTTAGTAACGATGTGCCAAATACCACCACCGATACAAATTAAGCCAATCCAAATATGTCCACCGACCACATCTTCGAGGTTATCCACGCCAATGATGTTTCCTTCACCGCCGAAGGGTGAATTGAACACATAGCCAAAGACGACTAGAGGATTGATCGTAGGATTGGTGATCACGCGGACATCGCCACCACCAGGAGCCCAAGTGTCGTAGAGTCCACCAAAGAACATCGCCTTAAATACGAGCAGCAAAGCACCCGAACCTAACAAAATCAGGTGATACCCGATGATGTTGGTCATTTGGTTCTTGTCTTTCCAGTCATAACCAAAGAATGACGAATAATTTTCGAGAACTTCAGGACCGCGCAATGCGTGGTAGATACCACCAAAGCCTAGTACAGCTGAAGAAATAAGGTGTAGAACACCAACAACGAAGTAAGGGAAGATATCAACAACTTCACCACCAGCACCAACACCCCAACCTTGAGTTGCGAGGTGAGGCAGCAGGATAAAGCCTTGTTCGTACATGGGCTTTTCAGGGACAAAGTGAGCGACTTCAAATAAAGTCATCGCTCCAGCCCAGAATACAATCAAACCTGCGTGAGCAACGTGAGCGCCCAGCAGTTTGCCAGAAAGATTGATGAGGCGAGCATTTCCAGACCACCAAGCAAAGCCAGATGTATCTTGTGTGCGCCCACCCACTCCTAGAGAGTTTAAGTTAATGGTCGTGGTCACGAGAGGTTATCTCCAAAAAACTTTTTATAGGTTTAGAGTGCAAATAAATTTTTAGCTATCAGATATCAGCTTCTGAGCCGCTAATTTCTAGATGTTTGATGAAACTCATCATAATCGAAAACTTAGTCGAACTGCGCTGATATCTGATAGCCAAATTTTGCGATTATTTCTAAAAAACTGCTTGCAGCTATGCTGCAAGCAGTTTTTTAAGTTTCAAATTTATAATGCGTTACCGCGAGGCAATACTTCTTCAGGGAAGATGAATCTTTCGGCTGGCTGATCTTGAGGAGACATCCAAGCGCGAATACCTTCATTCAAGAGCAAGTTCTTGGTGTAGAAGGTTTCAAATTCGGGGTCTTCTGCGGCGCGGACTTCTTGTGATACGAAGTCATAGGCGCGCAAGTTCAAGGCTAGTCCGACAATACCAACGCTGCTGAACCATAGTCCAGTTACAGGTACGAATAGCATGAAGAAGTGCAACCAACGCTTGTTAGAGAATGCAATACCGAAGATTTGGCTCCAGAAACGGTTAGCTGTAACCATGGAGTAAGTTTCTTCAGCTTGAGTTGGGTTGAAAGCTTTGAAGGTGTTGGAGCTAGTGCCTTCGCCATCTTCAAACAAGGTGTTTTCAACAGTTGCGCCGTGAATCGCACAGAGCAATGCGCCACCGAGGATACCTGCTACGCCCATCATGTGGAAGGGGTTCAGAGTCCAGTTGTGGAAACCTTGTAAAAATAGGATGAAGCGGAAGATGCCAGCTACGCCGAAGCTAGGTCCGAAGAACCAGCCAGACTGCCCCAATGGGTACATCAAAAATACGGATACGAATACAGCGATTGGACCAGAGAAGGCGATCGCATTGTAAGGACGGATACCGACTAGACGAGCGATTTCAAATTGACGCAGCATGAAGCCGATCAGAGCGAAAGCTCCATGTAGTGCGAGAAATGTCCACAATCCGCCAATCTGACACCAGCGAGTAAAGTCGCCTTGTGCTTCAGGCCCCCAAAGCAAGAGCAGGGAGTGACCAACGCTCAGTGCTGGAGATGAAATAGCTACAGTTAAGATGTTGCAGCCTTCGATGAAGCTGGAAGCTAGACCGTGGGTATACCAAGATGATACAAAAGTGATGCCTGTGAACCAGCCACCGATGGATAAAAATGCGGTGGGGAATAGCAATAAGCCACTCCAACCAATAAATACAAATCTGTCGCGCTTTAGCCAGTCATCGAGGTTATCAAACCAACCTCTTTCGACTTCTTGCGACCTGCCCATTGCAATGGTCATATTATTAAATCCTGATTTAACTAAGAGTATTTATATGGATTTGGAATTAGCTTAACACATCTTTACGTTTGTATTCCAATTAAATACTTGCCAAGCTTAAATCTTCTCTAGGCAAGGGTTTAAGCTAGATTTACAAAGTATATACATTTGACAATAAATCTTAAAAAAGTGTTAAGGAAGTGTTGAAATAATTAAAAAGGGGTAGGCACTAATCGTTTGATATGTTAACTAAAATATAAATCAAAAGCGCTACCTCATATTTTTGAGCTTAACCCTAAGTATTTATACTTATAAAAGTTAAATTTAATTTTTATAAGTACATGTAAATTTAAATGTTGCAAATACCTGACGTTGTTAAAGGCTTGTTAATATTAATATGTGTATTTGTACCGCTTGAAAAAATATTCGCAATACATAAATATAATTTATGGCGTGAAGGTTGGATTACAGACCTTTGCTATTATTTGTCAGGTTATTTTATTGGTAGAGGTACTGCACAACTTCTGACTAAATTTGCATTTTTAAGTCAAGACTCAATGCTGGTGTTATCAACTTTTATGACTCAGCAATCAATTGGCTTGCAAGTGTTTATATCAATATTGATTGCTGACCTAAGTTTTTATTTTGCTCATCGGTTATTACATACCGTTCCATGGTTGTGGCGATTTCATGCAATTCATCATAGTTCTACTCATATTGATTGGTTAGCAACTGTACGAGTGCATCCAGTGGAGCAGTTTTTCACTAAAACTTGTCAGATGATTCCGCTTTACTGGTTAGGTTTTTCAACTGAAGCTCTGGCAATCTACGCAATTTTTTCGAGTGCGATCGCTTTTTTTATTCATGCTAATATTCGCATAAGTTTCCCAATCTTAAAATGGATAATTGCTACCCCAGAATTTCATCATTGGCATCATGATCAAGTTTCTAATCTAGGTACTAAAAATTTTGCGGTACAGTTACCGATTATTGACTATATATTTGGGACTTACTATATGCCTAAGGACGAATTGCCGACAGAATATGGGACTAAATTAGAAACATCGACTAATTATCTTAATTATTTGGTTTATCCATTTGAAGATGTTGCTAAAAATATTTTTAAGTAACCTTAAAACTCAAATAGTGAATCGCCCGCTAAGCGGGCGATCCACTATTTGGATTGGGGTTTTAATTATACGGAGCTACTTACGAGCATCAAAAAACAGAAAAGCTCTATGTGTCAAATACATAGAGCTTTTCTGTTTCCTTAAATCGGGATGATAGGATTCGAACCTACGACATCCTGCTCCCAAAGCAGGCGCGCTACCAAGCTGCGCTACATCCCGTTGCAGATAACTATGTTACTACACAAAGTGTTTAATAAACCAAAATAATTTTTATATAGCGCCTTGCGATGACTTGAAACCCAGTGAAATTTTTAAAAGTGCCGCTTCGTAGCACTTTTAAAAATTTTACTGGGTTTCTTATTTTGCTCAACTTTTGATTTCTATGTCTGCTTGCAAAAAGTCAACAAACTGCTGAGCGGTGCGTCCTGATTGACCATTGTTGCGAGTTGCCCATTGCAAGGCTCGAAAATTGAGATCGTCATCAAGCAGTTTCAGTCCTGCGCGTTTGGCGAGATGGTGGACAATTTTGAGATAAATTTCTTGATCGGCTTGTAAAAATGTAAGCGTTAACCCAAAGCGATCGCTTAGTGATAATTTTTCTTGCATTGTGTCCCAAGGGTTTATCTCTTGCTGATCGCGAATATCTCTGAGGCTAGGGCGATCGCTAAAATATTCGCGCAATAAATGACGGCGGTTGGAAGTTGCATAAACCAGTAAATTATTGGGTTGTGCCGCCAGATTTCCTTCTAAAACCACCTTCAGCGCTTTATAGTCTTCGCTCTCCTGTTCAAAGGACAAATCATCAACAAAAATAACGAACTTCTGCGGGGCTTGGCGCAAAATTTCGGCAATAATTGGCAAATCCTTGAGATCATTTTTGGCAACCTCGACTAGACGCAAACCGCGATCGCGATAGGCATACATTAGAGATTTGACCATTGAGGACTTGCCCGTGCCACGACTGCCATAGAGCAGGACATGCAAAGCTTGATAGCCGCTCAAGAAAGCTTCAGTATTTTTATAAAGAGTTTGACGTTGTGATTCGTAGCCAATTAGGTCAGAAAGTTGCACCAAATCAGGATGGGCGATTCCTTCGAGATGACCATTACGCCAGCAAAATGCATCGTAATCAGTAAATAGCCCTGTGCCTGAATGTTGATAATAATTGGCTAATTCGGGTAAAAGTTGTGTCCAGTCATCGGTGGCTTGAAATTTGAGAATCAGCGATCGCTTAGATTCGGAAAGTCGCGATAGATTACTGATTGACAACTGCCAAGCCACAGAGCGATCGCCAAAAGAGTCAATGCAATCAACTAGCTTGTCTCCACCCCAGAGACTTAGCTCTTCCAAAACTTGCAGATCATGCTTAGCTGCCGAGACTAAGCACGCGGGTAATAAATCGAGTTTTGTGGTTTGAGCTTGTTGACTGAAAGGATTGTCAGAAGTGAGTATTTGCGAGATTACATAGTCTCTCCAGTTATATCCTGTCGCGGCGATCGCTCTAAACCATTTGCCATAAGCAAACAAATAACTAAGTCGCCGTGAGTTATTTTCATGCCCATCTAAGGCAAAGTTGGCAAGGCTTTTCAATAACTTTAGATAAGCTTCCCAAGCCTCTTGAGCTAATACATTTTGGTAAAGCAATAATGAGGCGATTCTCACTTGCTTCCCATAAATTGATTGCCTTGTCTCTTCAAGCATTTGTGATCAATTATCTGCGGTTAAAGTAAATTCTTTCCATGTTATATCTTGTTGGATGTAGTTAGGTTGATCTGGTTGATAAGGGGCGGTGAGACGATCAATACTTAAAATTTCGGCGCGATCGCTGATTACGCTGACATCAGGATCGAAAGCGGTTGATCGCATTAAAGAGCTAGAAAATCCTTTAAAGATCATCACTTCATCCAGTTGATCATCAATTTTTAATTTGACTAGCAACACTTCTTGAGGATGCTCACAGCTATAAGTTTCTAGCTGTTGACCTTGATTTATGGGCATGTTTTTAATTTAACTAAAACTTGATTGGAACTCGAATTGTAACGATAATGTCAACACAAATATATTGATTTAGAAGGCTTTACATATGTTAAAAACCCGATCTCCCAAATTATTGATTCTAGCTTTACCGATCGCCTTACTAATTTTGCCTTTAGTTAGCGCATCAGCGATCGCGCAAACCACTTTTGGACGATCGGGACAAGATGGCGATCGCGGTCGGGAAGGACGCGCAGGTCGAGATGGTCAAGACATCAAAATTGTGATCGATGGCAAACCTGCTGCCTATGATCTTTCTGGCGCAATGGGTGAGGATGCAGAAGATGGTACGGCAGGGAGATCAGCGAATAGTTGTGAGCAACCCTATCGTCCTGAATATTCGCTGATTGGCGCATCTGGCGGACGTGGTGGCGAGGGTGGAAATGGTGGACGTGGTGGAAATGGTGGTAATGCCACAATTTTTTATACTGATATGGCGATGCTCCAACAGCTGGAGATTCGCAATGGTGGTGGCAAAGGCGGTAGAAATGGACGTGGGGCGATCGGTGGTAAGGGGTGTGGATGTCAAGAAGTAGAATGGCGCGTTAAATACTGCAATTTTGAGACTGAGCGCCGACCTTATAACGATGCTAAAGCGGCTTGGCAATATTATTCTAGAGAGACGCGACTATGTGAGCGAGCGAGTAATGGTTTTGATTTTGGTTCTGACCATTCAAAAGTTTCTGAATATCGCAAAGATGATTGGCTCTATCGCCGCACTAATCAAGGTGTTTCGCACTCAGCTTCTTATTCTTGTCAAAGTGGGCGCGATGGTGGGACTAGCGATAATGGACGCAATGGCGCAACAGGCAAATATGGGCAGATTACACTCGTACCGCGTTTAGATATTCCTGCGGAAATAGAGAGCGATCGCACCACGATTGCATCAGCGATCGGCAAAAAAGTGGGACTGGTCAAAAATATTTGGGTTGAGAAAAGTGGCTTGGCGCGCTTATTAAGAGCTAGTTCTGATGTTACGGATACATATACCTATTTGCAAGATACGGCGCGATTATTTTATCGAGTTGATTGGGCGGCTACAGACTCACCGACAGCACTAGGAGTTGATCGTACAGAAATTAGCAGTAAGGTAAATGTCCAGAAGGCGATCGCTACGATCCAATATCAAATCCCTGGGACTTTGGAATATCAAGTTATTGCTGAACCTAATCTGCAAGTGGTGAAGATTACAGGTGGATTTGATCCATCGCGGATTAGTTCTCTACAAGTGCAGACCATTTCAGGTGTCGGTACTGAAAATCAGCTAATTCTGCGCGATCGCGGTAATGTCCGTGAACTGCTTAAAGAGACAAACATCGAGGTGCAATGTCTTAGCAAAGAGTCAGCAACAAATGTGATCTCGAGTGTCTATGAAAAACGGCGTAGCATTACTTTCAAAATTCCGCCCAAAGCTGAACCGACCAATGGCGCGATCGCTACAGGCAATACTTACACATTACCTGTCGGGCGTTATTGTTCACCCTGGCTGCGCGCCGATAACAATGCAGCTTATCAAATTGCGATCAAGCAAACCACCAAAAGCGGTGCAGTATATGATCAAAGCATTGATAAATCTTTTGTGGTGGGGAAGAATTAAAAAGTATATAAAAAAGCACATAAAAGTAGAAGCGCTTTGCACTCTTCTACTTTTATGTGCCTATATAGCCATGCGATCCCCTTATATGAGATTCTGGTAACAATACCGACATTGCACAACCTGCAAAAATGCTTATGAGTTCGATTCGTGTTGTCCTAATTGAAGACCATGACCTGACCCGCATGGGCATGAAGATCGCGCTGCAACAGCAAGGAGAACTTGTTTTTGTGGGTGAGGCTGCAACAGGTGCAGAAGGTGTAGCGATGGTAAATAGCCAGCATCCTGATGTCGCGATCGTGGATTTAGGTTTGCCAGATATGGATGGCGTGGAAGTAACCCGCCAGATTAAAGCGGCGGCGACCGAAGCGGGCAGAGCCACCAAAGTTTTGATCCTTACCTTGACTGATAACCAAGAAACAGTCTTAGCCGCCTTTGCCGCAGGTGCAGATTCCTATTGCATCAAAGATATTAGTTCGGAAAACCTTGTCCAAGCTCTAAAACTAACTGCCGAGGGCAACGCTTGGATCGATCCTGCGATCGCTAAAATCGTATTGCAGCAAGTACGTCGTCGTGAAGCAACGGTAGAGATCGATGCTGCGGAGGCTGACTACAAGCAGATTCTGCAAGCAACTCCATTAACTGAGCGTGAGTTAGAAGTACTATCTGAGATTGTGAATGGCAACAGCAATGCGGAGATTGCTGAGCGGCTGTATATTACAGTTGGCACTGTCAAAACTCATGTGCGGAACATTTTGAATAAACTATGTGCTGACGATCGCACACAGGCAGCAGTCCGTGCCCTCAGAGCAGGGCTAGTAAAGTAGTCGTAAAAAAGGGACGCTTCGCGTCCCTTTTTTATGTTTTGAAACGATACTTGGCATAAATAGCAATGCTGGTAATACAGAGCAAAGGTGTCAACCAATCGCCCCATAGTACATACAGAGTCTTGGTAGTTCGTAAATAAACCGTCTCTGCATGAGTCTCATAAGTATTCACATCTGAAAGCCAAATCGTGCGCCCATTGGGATCGACAAAGCCCGAATAACCTGTGTTAGTTGCCCTAACTGCCCAGCGATCGCTTTCAATGGCTCTTGCCACATCTTGAGCATGGTGTTGGGCTGACATATAAGATGCGAAGTGAGAGTTATTAGAAGCAGATAGAATTAATTTGCCACCTGCGGCGGTTTGAAAGCGGAAGTTGGCGGGATAGGCAGATTCATAGCAAATGCCCACGATGAAGCGTCCCCAAGGTGTATCCACAAGTTGCTCACTTAATCCTGCTTCGACTTCTCCTTTGAGAGGTGACAGGCGTTTAATCAGACTTCCTAAGATTGCTTTAAATGGAATATATTCACCCACTGGCACAAGCCGAACTTTGTCATATTGACCAAAAATTTTATTAGAGCCATCAATTAGAAATAGACTATTTGTATAGTTATTTGGGTCTTCAGCATTTTGGTTACGAGTTCTGCCAAAGCTGCCGAGCCAGACGGGAACGCGATATTTCTCGACTATCCGATCAAATGGTTCTCGGCGAGGGTCATAGTCGGGATAAAGAAAAGAGATCGCGGTCTCAGGAGTAACGATCATTTCTGTTCCTGCTTGCGCTAGCTTCTCATAGCCCTTAGTGTAGTTATTGACGGCGATTTCCCAACCTCTGGGTTGCACACTCAGTGCATTTGGGAAGTTACCCTGAATAATTCCCGCTTTGATTGCTTGTTCATTGGTGCTAGCCATGCGATCGCTATTCATCTCCCACCCACCATAAATCGCGATCGCACTTAATAATGAAATTGCCGCGATCGCATATCGCCATTGCTTAAAAAGTTTAAAAAACATAGGGCGATCGCGCCAAGTTTTTTGCAATAAAGTTTCGGCTAATAATCCATTCACGGTTACGATGGCTGCCGTCATCGTTTGTTGACCAGAAAGGCGACTGATTTGCAGCAGCAATAAATCATGAGGACTCTGGGTATAACCAAGTGATGTCCAATAAAGAGGACCCCAACTCCAAACTATTTCTAACCCGCTAAACATCGCACAAGCAATAATCACTCGACTGGTGACATTCAGGCGCGGCGTTAACAAAGCCATACCGCCCGCCCACAAGCCTGATAATACGGCTCCCCATCCTGTGATCAGCAACCAAACTATTGTGGCGATCGCGAAGCTATTCCACCAAGGCACGCCCATCCATGTCATCGGATGGACGCTGGTGATCCAAAATAGCGCCATACCGTGATAGCAAAGTCCCCACATCGCTCCCATGGCGATCGCATCTTTGACTTTTAGCTTTTGAGCAAGCATCCAAAGCGGAATCAGCGCTATCCATGCTAACCACCAATGACCAAATGGGGCGGGAGTTAACCCCATTAGTACGCCACCGATTGCTGCAAATAGGAGATTTTGCAAGTTTTGCATAAAAAGCCAATTAATCTTTGTAATATTATGTCTTGGATGCAAAGCCTCAAAACATGAAAACTGAAACAAATTGGCAGATTCTAAAAGCTGATGAGCCGCCGACTTGGTTAAGTGAAAAAGTGGGCAAGTTTGCAGCGCGACTACTTGTTCAGAGAGGGATAACTGCACCTGAGCAAGTTGCAGCATTTTTATCGATAGAAGCTTATCAACCGACTAGCGCTTTTGCTTTTCCAGAAATGTCACAGGCGATCGCCCGTATCCAGCAAGCCTATGAACAAGGCGAAACGATCGCTATATGGGGGGATTTTGATGCCGATGGAATCACAGCGACATCGGTATTGTGGGAAGGCTTAGGGCAGTTTTTTGTGCAGGGTGATCGCTTGTTTTTTTATATTCCTGATCGCTTAAAGGAGTCTCATGGCATATCGGTTAGAGGCTTAGATGAGTTGCGATCGCAAGGTGAATCTCTAGATAAATCTTTAAAATTAATCGTGACTTGTGACACGGGCAGTACCAGTTTAGAGGCGCTAAATTATGCTCATGAATTAGGAATTGATGTGATTGTTACCGATCATCACACTTTGCCTGATATGCGTCCGCCTGTAGTGGCGATTATCAATCCACGTTATTTTGCCAATGAGCATCCATTATTCCATCTATCAGGCGTGGCAGTTGCCTATAAACTAATGGAAGCTTTGTATGAAACTCTGCCCGAAGTTCCACAACAACCGTTAGAAGATTTATTGGATTTGGTGGCGATTGGCTTAGTTGCTGATTTGGTGAGTCTTAGGGGTGACTGTCGCTATCTTGCTCAAAAGGGAATTGCCGTATTGCGGCAAAAAAAACGCCTCGGTGTGCGTTTGTTATTGGAGCAATGTAAAAGAGCAGGCGATCGCCCAATTGATATTAGTTTTGGAATCGCACCGCGCATTAATGCGGTCAGTCGGATTTGGGGTGATGTCCGAAAATGTGTGGAACTTCTCACCACGCGTGACGAAAAAATATGCAAATCTCTGATCGAACAGACCGAACTTGCTAATACGCAGCGCAAAGCATTACAGAAAAAAGTATTTAAACAGGTTCAGGCAAAAGTAAAACTCCTCGATCTGTCTACGACAGGAATTATTGTATTGGCTGATCCCCAATGGTCGGTGGGAATTTTGGGCTTAGTGGCGGGGCAGGTAGTCGCTGAATATGGTCGTCCGACTATTCTCTGTACGGTAGACGATGGAGTTGCTAAAGGCAGTGCGCGATCGCTCGAAGGGATAAATCTCTATGAACTGCTAAAAGGTCAAGAACATCTATTAACTAGCTTTGGTGGGCATCCTCTAGCGGGTGGTTTGAGTTTGCCTATAGAGAATCTATCTATTCTCGCCGAGGCGATCGATCAGCGATTTTGGAGTCAATATGGTGAGTTGCAAAGTAAGGCGATCACGATTGATTTAGAAGTAGAAATACCTGACTTGAACATGGATTTGTTTAACGAGTTTAAACAGCTAGACCCTTTTGGCATGGGTAATCCTTATCCGAGATTATTACTTCGTGATTGTATTTTTTCGGAAACATCACATGCAAATATTCTCAATAAAAAGAGACAGAAAGTCGAATATATCAAAACCGAATATACATTGAGCGATCGCTCTGGACATCAGATTTATGGCGATTGGTGGGGACATTATCGTTATGAGTTGCCTGATACTGTTTGCGATGTCGTGGTTGAGTTAGTCGATAATACTTTTCACCGCCGTTATGATGTGCGACTCATCGATTTTCAGGCTAAGAGTTCGCCGCTCATGGCGGATTTACCATCTCTTGCCACGCCATTTATTAATAGTTCTCATCCAAACCTGAATATTGTCGATTTGCGTGGACATGACCATAGCGAACTTGATAAAAATCTCTCAGCAACGATCTGCGATCGCTGTCCGCAAACTTGGCAAGACTTGAATATATTGCTCAATGGCACGGAGCAAGCGATCACGCTTGTTTATGCAAAACCTGAACAGATTAATGGTGCGATCGCATGGCAAACTTTGGTGGGAATTGCCAAATATCTGAGTCGGACTGGGAAAGAAATCAAGCGATCGCAACTAATCGCCAAGTTAAAGATCGCTAATCAAGCTGTCTTACAGATTGGCTTTGATGAACTTCAGCAACATGGTTACGCGGTGCAAGTTAACGAACAAGAACAAACTATTCGCATAAGTCCTGCTCTATCTCATGCATCCCCAACTACAAAACACTTTATCCAAGCAGCGAATGAACTAGCATTTCAGCAACAGTTTTTTGACCGTCAATTAACCACCTTTTGTGACGAGTGGACTCATACCAGTTAAACCTCTCTGCAAGCCTATAGTTGTACTGCATACGCAACAAGTTTAGCCACTCATCAAACTGATAAATTTGGGCTTTGCTTGGGCGTAATTTGTATTTATTAAGCTGTTATTATGACATAATTGTACCATTAAATAAATGGTATATCACAATGAAAAAAATAACTTTTCAGCTTGCAGATCAAGAATTTAACCTACTTGAATCTTATTGTGACCAGACAGAAAGAGGTAAAACTGAAGTGCTGAGAGAATTGATACGCAGTTTGAAAATTAGTTCTAAAAGCAAAGATAATTGTCCATCAGCGGGGCAGTGAACCCCTTGACGGACGCGCTTACCCACAGCGTCACTCATCCTTGATCGATTCGCTCATGATTTTTTATTTTATTTTTTGACGTTGGTGAGATTACAGATATTTTTGTAAAATCACTTTTAGGCGATCGCGGCTCGCGTCAGATACTTGACTCAAATCAGTCAAGATCGAAGTTTTTAGAGCTTGATGTGCTTCAGATTTGGGCGGATTAGCGGCGATTTTTGCCACGGCATTTTGAATTACTTGTTGAGCATTCAGGGCATTTTTTTGCAGATTTTGAATGATCATTTCCACAGTCACGCTCTCATGATCATCGTGCCAGCAGTCATAGTCAGTGACGAGTGCGATCGTGGCATAGGCGATTTCGGCTTCACGCGCTAGCTTTGCCTCAGTAAGATTGGTCATGCCAATTACCTTTGCACCCCAACTGCGATAGAGCAGTGACTCAGCTTTAGTGGAGAAAGCTGGTCCTTCCATGCAGATGTAAGTACCGCCCTTATGGACTTTGTTCCGACCTAAATCTACAGCTTCCGCAGCCGAGGCGACTACTGATAGCAGCGACTTGCAAATCGGCTCACCAAAAGCAACATGAGCAACTATTCCCTGTCCAAAAAAGGTGGCGGTACGGCTGGTGGTGCGATCAATAAATTGATCGGGAAGGACTATATCAAGTGGTCTGGCATATTCTTGTAAGGAGCCAACTGCTGAAGCAGAGATGATGTATTCCACACCCAAACTTTTCATGGCATAGATATTGGCGCGATAGGGAACTTCGGATGGAAGCAAATGATGCGATCGCCCATGTCTGGCTAGAAATAATACAGGTGTACCTGATAATTTGCCATAGATAAATACATCTGAAGTTTTGCCGAAAGGAGTGTCGATATTAACTTCTTGAATATCGGTCAGCGCCGACATTTTGTAAAGTCCGCTGCCGCCAATGATGCCAATTTGGGCGTTAACTGTCATAGCTTTTAAGTTTTTATAGTTTTAGAAGTGAAATTAGAGAAGTGAAATTAGCAGGTTTGATAGAGAGGTCGAACTATGCTTGCGCCGCGACTTGTAATTCGAGTAATAGCTCACTTAGCTGATCAGTGGTGGCTCGATAGACTTCACCGCAAAAATGACAAGTTGCTTCAGCACCTTTATCTTCAGCAATCATTGATCGCAAATCATCTTCACCAAATAATTTCATCGCGGCTAGCACTCGATCAAGAGAGCAATGACAATTAAAATGCACATCTTTACTCAGCGGCAAGATTTCGATATCTAAGTCAGCAAAGAGTTCGGTCATCACTTCTTCGATCGCTTTGCCCTGCATTAGCAAATCTGTAAATTTAGGGCGATCGCTTTTTAATTCTAGTTGCCTGAGCAAATCTTCTGGAGAGGAATTTGATGTTTTTGCGGCTCGTAAAGCTGCCTTAGGCATGATTTGTAATAACAGCCCTGCGGCGATTTTAACTGGGGTCTCATTATTGATAAGATCAGAATTGGTGAAATCAGGATCGACTACTTCAGTAAGAATTAATTTGGAATAAGTTTGCTCAGAAGTTGCCAAAAACCAAGACATATCTTCAGCAATATCGCCTGAGACTAGCTCAACAGTGCTGTTATAGGGTTCACCATAGCCAACATCTCGCAAAACTTTAAGAAATCCAATTGCCCCGATCGCTTCAGCAACATTTTGACTACCATCCGCAAGCGTGGGCAAATCTAAGTCAGGATTGGAGACAAAGCCACGCACAGTCCCATCAAAGCCAGCATCTGCATATACCAGTCCTAGCGCTCCATCACCAGCCACTCTCACGTTTACTCGCGCTTGCGGCTGTTTCATGCTTGAAGCAAGCAGCAAGCTGGCGCTCATGGTGCGTCCGAGTGCGGCGATCGCCACAGGCGACAAGTGATGACGGCGATGGGCTTCATTGATCGAGTTGGTGATACTTACGCCAACGACTCTGACTCTACCATTGGCGGCAATAGCGCGAATTAAGCGATCGCTCATTAACTTTTCCTAACGTCTGGGGACTACATCATCTCGATAACTAGCATAGCTAGTTACTATTTACGTTAGCTGACATTTGGTATGATTGGCTAGAGTATTCAGTCAATTTGGAGAGTCATGAAATACGCTGGAAACGTTTGGGATAAGGACGCTCTAAAAAATCCAGAGGCAGAATATCAGGCTCTATTAGGCTTATTAAGAAAAAAGCAAGAATTTGGCATGTTTTTTGTACGTTGTTCACCTACCGAAGGAGAGCAAATTATCAAGAGAACAAAAACAGACGTATCTCCTCAAAAAATTTATACATTAAGGCTTGATCGCCCAATTGCCGATTTTTATGAAATGTTTGTCAATCAAACAGATTTGCATGATGCGAACCTGCTATTTGTCACAGGTATTGAAGAGTTTTTAGAAAATAAAATTAAAAATATTGATGATCGTGCATTAGCCCAAAAGCTAGAACATTTCCCCCGCCCTCTCGCTCATCTGAGTCTATTACAATCCAAGCTAAAAGAGCATTTTCCAATTTGCTTTGTATTTCTATTACCTTTATTTGCCCTAAAGTTTTTTATTAATAGCTATCCTGAATTTTTTGACAATTCAGTTGAAGTATTTGAGTTTCCTACTGATATGGAGCTGCTGCGGCAGGAGACATTTCGCTGGGTCAGTGGCGATCGCTATGAAGCTTATGCCCAAATTAGCGAACAAGAGCGCGATCACAAATACGAAGACTTACAAAAGCTAATTGCGGCTCAGCCGTTGATTTCTGAGCGACGCATTGATTTATTACTAGAGCAAGGCGGTTTATTAGTGGCTGGCAATCGTTGTTCTGAAGCGATCGCCAATTGCGACTTGGCTTTACAGATTCGCTCTAATAATCATCTGGCTTGGTATAACCGCGCCGTTGCTTTAGACCTGTCTGAGCATCATGAAGAAGCGATCGAGAACTATCGTCAGGCGATCGCCTATAAAGAAGATTTTTATGCAGCATGGCATAATCTTGGCACTTCACTAAGTATGTTGGGGCGCTATGAAGAGGCGATCAATAGTTATAACCTCGCCTTAAAACACAAACCTGATTATCACTATTCTTATGGTGGTAAAGGCTTAGTTTGCAGCGTTCTCGGCAAATATGAAGAAGCGATCGAGCATTGCGAAAAAGCGCTAGCGCTCAAACCAGACTATGTGCAGGGCTGGTTCAGTCGCGCCTATGCCCTTGAGAGCATCGGCAATTATGGCGAAGCGATCGCTAGTTATGATCACGCTCTAGAGTACAAACCTCTTGATCATCAAATTTGGTATAGCCGCGCCAAAGCTCTTGAGCAATGGGGAAACTATACCGAAGCGATCGCCAGCTATGACCAAGCTTTAGAAATTCGTCCCGATGATTATTATGCTTGGAATCATCGTGGACTGGTGCTTAACAAACTAGAGCTTTATGAAGAGGCGATCGCTAGTCATGATCGAGCCTTAGAGATCAATCCTGATGATCATTTTGCTTGGTACAGTCGCGGTAATGCCCTCAGTGGGATGGGACAGCTAGAAGAAGCGATCGTTGCCTATGATAAAGCCATCCAAATATCACCCCAAGAAACACAAGTATGGCAAAGTCGCCGACTAGTTTTGAGAAGACTTGGATTTGAATAACAAGTATAATTCACATCGTTCTCTATTTCAAAATGTTAAAACCTAGCAAAATTTGTTGTGTCAAATTGAGAAGATAAAAGAATGCTGAATAGAGAACAATTGAGTAACCATGAAAATCACACCGCCGCCTTCTGCTTTGAGACCGACTGTAGTGACAACTGCCGCAGGAGTGATTAGTAACAACTACGAGTCTACAGTTTGTCTGGGGCTTAAAGGATGGAAAATCCCTTTAAGCTCAGTGATAATTGTGCCATTTTTGGTGAGTACTTTTGGGATAGTCGGACTGATTGGTTGGCTATCTTTTCGGAATGGTCATGATGCGATTAAACAGCTTTCTTATCAACTGCTTAGCAAAGGTACGGAACAAGTTCAAACTCGCTTACATGCATATTTAGAACTTCCCGATACAATTAACAAATTAAATTCTCATAGTATTGATTTAGGACAAATAAATTTTGCTGATGAACAGAATGCTCAAAAGCATTTCTGGAAGCAATTGCAGAGCTTTCCGCAGATTAGTAATATCTATATGGCGACTATATCAGGTCAATATATTGGGGCGCGGCGTATTCAAAATAAATTGGCTGTGGAGAACTCTACCACGACTTATATGACCGATGAGAGCGGTCGACTACAGACGATTCTCTTACCTAAAAAAGGTTTTGAACTAAGCGATCGCCCTTGGTATCAGACAATGAGCAAAGCTAAACAAGATACATGGAGTGAAGTTTATACAGACCTGATCACGGGGGAACCAGCGATCACCGCGATTAAGCCTTTGTATACTTCTAATCGAGAGGTAGATGGGGTGTTGGGGGTGTCGATTTTGCTGGGAGATATCAATCTTTTTTTGCAGAAAACTAAAGTAAGCGATCGCGGACAGACATTCATTGTCGAACCATCGGGCAAGCTAGTCGCGACTTCTAATCTGGATGTATCTATATCTAGATTAGACAATAAGTCTGAGCGAATCTTGGCAACTCAAAGTCAAGATGAGTTGACTCGCACTGTGGCGGCGCGTTTAAAAGATGAGCCAAATCAAAGCAGCGATCAAAGTAGCAATCAAGTTCAGCAATCGGTGATCATTTTTCGGGGTGAGCCATACTTTCTGCAAGTCAGTAAACTTAGTGATACTTACGGATTGCGTTGGCGGATCGTGATCGTAGTGCCAGCTTCTGACTTTATGTCGCAAATTATGGACAATACCCGTTCTACGATCTTGCTGTGCTTGTTAGCGCTGGGTTTGGTCACTATATTTGGAATTATGGCAGCACGGCGGATTAGTCGTCCGATCGCGCAATTAAGTCTCGCCAGTCAAGCGATCGCCGCAGGAAATCTTGATCAAAAAGTTGAACATTCTTGTTTAGTCAAAGAGCTAGCCATTTTAGCAAGTTCATTTAATCAAATGAGCCGTCAAATGCAAAAATCGCACACAAGGCTAGAAGAATATTCGCACCTATTGATGCAGAAAGTGGACGAACGCACTCAAGCATTACAACAAGAGATTCTCGAACATGAGTTTACCGAAGCGGCTTTGCGAGAATCAGAAGAAAAATTTGCTAAGGCTTTTCGTTCTAGTCCTGACGGGATGGCTTTGATCTGTACTGAGACCCGCAAGCATGTTGATGTCAATGACAAGTGGACAGAGATCACAGGCTATAGCCGTGAAGAAGCGATCGGTACAAATCCGACAGATTTGAATCTATGGGTTGATTTAGAAGAGCGCGATCACATGTTAGCGATTATCGAACTGGAGGGAAGAGTTTCCAATTTTGAAGTAAGATTTATGACTAAGTCTGGAAAAGAAATCACGAGCCTAGTTTCTTCTGAATCTATTGAGCTTAATGGTCAAGTTTTTGCAATCTGTGCCATTAAAGATATTAGCGATCGCAAACTTGCTGAAAAAGAATTGCAGTCAGCGAAAGAAGTCGCGGATATGGCAAACCGTGCTAAGAGCGAATTCCTGGCGAATATGAGCCATGAGTTACGCACTCCTCTAAATGGCATTCTCGGCTATGCTCAAATCCTGAAACGGAGTTATGATCCTCAAAAGCATCGCGAAGGCTTAGAGATTATTCAGCGTAGTGGTGAACATCTACTGACTTTGCTTAACGACATTCTTGATCTTTCTAAAATCGAGGCTAAAAAACTAGAACTCAATCCTAATGAATTTGAGCTTCCTAAATTATTACAAAGCATTACCGATATGTTTCGGTTACAAGTAAGCGACAAGGATGTGCAGTTAGTCTATCAACCACTTACCAGCTTACCCACCACTATGTATGGCGATGAAAAACGCTTGCGCCAAGTACTCATCAATCTATTTGGGAATGCGGTTAAATTTACCGATCGCGGTAATGTCTCTCTAAGCGTCAGCGCCCTGCCCTGCAAGTTAACTAAAAGCTATAAAGTTCGATTTGCGATCGCAGATACAGGCGTGGGAATTGATCCTGACAAATTGGAAGATATATTTTTGCCGTTTCAACAGGTTGGCGATCGCGCTCGCCGTTATTCGGGTACAGGTTTAGGTTTGCCGATTTGTCAAAAAATCGTGGAGATGATGGGTGGACAACTGCAAGTCACAAGCACTTTAAATCAAGGTAGTACTTTTTGGTTTGAGATTGAACTAACTGAAGTTCTTAATCATAGTTTACCTACAGATAGTCGCACGATCGCAGGTTATTTAGGCGATCGCCGCAAAATTTTGATTGTCGATGACAAGATTGAGAATCGGATGGTGCTAAGCGATTTGCTTACTCCTCTTGGTTTCATCGTTGCCGAAGCGATCAATGGTGAGGATTGCCTTACTCAAGCTAAAATATTTGATCCCGATTTAATTTTGTTAGATATGGTGATGCCACACTTAGATGGACATGAAACCACCAAGCAGTTACGGCAATTACCGATGTTCCAAAAAACAGCGATCATCATGGTTTCGGCAAGTGCCTTCCATCAAGATCGCCATCTTAGTCTCGAAGTTGGCTGCAATGCTTTCATCGCTAAACCGATTGAGCCTGACACTTTGTTTTATACAATGCGATCGCTTCTCAATTTAGAATGGCAATATGAAGATTTACAGATCGCAAACAATATTTTTAATAGAGATATCATGGCGATCGCCCAACCGATGATATCTCCATCAAACTGCATCTTAGAGAAGTTAATCCAACTAGCACGCATGGGTGACATACTTGCTATCCAAGATGAAGTCATTCTTTTGCAAGAAAGCGATCGCGCGTTTAGCCCCTTTGCTAGTCAAATTCTAGATTACGCGCATGGCTTCCAAATCAAACAGATTCGAGAATTCTTAACCAGCTTTTTGCAAGAACTTTAGATGAAAACAGACACATTATTTTATCAACTATTTCAATCATTTCATTCACTCCTGTTCGAGTTAATCGATCTTCCCATTGTAGAGGCAGAAGGCTATCAATTTAGCTCAGTGGAGATCAAAGAGAAAGCATTTCGGTTTGATGGTATTTTCATGCCGTCAAGTAATGACAAGCCAATCTTTTTGATAGAAGTACAATTTCAGCCGAAAGAAGATTTTTACTGGGAGTTCTTATCAGAGCTATATCTGTATCTCAATCAATATCGCCCCACTCAAGATTGGCAAGCAGTAGCCATATTCGCAAGACACAATTGTGAACCTGAGCTTACTAAACACTGGCAAGAGTTAATTGACTTGGGTCGGATTAAACGCGTGTATCTAGAAGATTGGCAACAAGAAACCAATTCACTGGGTATTGCGATCGTGCAACTAATTTTAGCCTCAGAAACAAAAGCACCCAAACTTGCCCAAACTCTCGCCCGCAGATTCGATCAAGAACCCGATACAAATTTAAGAGATCAGGTAGTAGAATTTATAGAGGCGGTATTGGTATACAAGTTTCCCAGATTAAGTCGTCAGGAGATTGAGTCCATGTTTACACATAGCGATTTAAAAAAAACTCGCGTTTACCAAGAAGCGATGCAAGAAGGTTTACAGCTAGGTGAGCAAAGAGGTTTACAGCTAGGTGAGCAAAGAGGTTTACAGCTAGGTGAGCAAAAAGGTTTGCAGCTAGGTGAGCAAAGAGGTTTACAGCTAGGTGAGCAGAAAGGCTTACAGCTAGGTTTGCAGAGACAGATTGCGATGTTATTGCGCCAATTAACTCGCAAGTTTGGTCAGTTACCCCCCCGCTTAAAAAATCGGATTTCTAAACTATCTGTAGTGGAGTTAGAAAATCTTGCCGAAGCGATCTTCGATATTGAAGCGATCGCCGATCTGAATGATTGGCTGCGAAATCGCTAAGTGTTTAGTTAAAAATTTAATTAGGATACTTTTCTTTTGTAATATTCAAGTTGTCAAAGGCAACTTGAATATCACAAAAACATCAATTTAGGATTAGGACATCGCCTGAATGATGTAATCAAAATAAGGCTCGGTGGTATTTGCATCTTCTTTGCTCAGCAACGCCAAAGAAGCATTTTTGAGGCAACGTACAGCATCAGCCATACCAACTAGAGGAACTCCGAGAGAGTTATACATTTCACGCACACCGATGATACCGATTTTTTCGATCGGGTCTTTGTCACCTGCCAAGACTCCATAAGTGGTGAGGCGGATGTACCATGTGAAGTCTCTCAGGCATTGACTGCGTTGTCTCTGACCATAGGCATTGCCACCAGGGGCGATGTAGTCAGGATGGATTCTAAATAGTTCTTCGGTGGCTTTTTTGACGATTTTATCTTCGCTTTCAGCCAAGACTGTGGCAATCCGCACTCTTTGTGTCCCAGTGGAGAGAAAGTTCTGCACACTTTGCAACTCGGAGACAGTGGGGTAACGAAGTTCTTCGTCGGCTCTTTCTAAAACTTGACTAACTACACTCATGATTAAAATAGGGAATTAATATATTCGCGATCTAGTCTACCAAAAGCGGTGAATCAGCCAATGTTTTGTAATAAAACCTATAAATACACATTTAATCATCAAGTTTAAAAGCTTACATTTCTCGCTGCGCGAGAAATGTAAGCTTTTAAACTTTATATTTTGGCTTTCAGACGGCTTAGTAACATCTTTAGTTCTGAAGTGCGATCGCCCAGAGTATTTCCATAGCGCCAGTCTTGATATATCTGCGTAATTTGCGCGATCGCATAGGCTTGTTGAGCAGAGACGCGATCGCATAGACATGCCGCATATTCTTGAGGGGTTTGGTGAGGTGCTTTGGGGTTGCCTTGCTCAGATAGCCATTGCAACATTTGTTGATAAGTGCGCTGAGGGATAGGCATCTTTTGTAAACGGCGTAATTGCCACCACCAGATCATAAATTGCCACAAAGCCCAGCCACCTAACCCAACCGTAAAGGCGATCGCTAAACCAAAGGCAACTCCCACCCAACCCATTTCGACCAGCCAAGTAATTACACCACCTAAAAATTTACCGATACTGCCAAACACTGCCCTAAAGAAATTTGCGACAGGGCTTGGTAAAAGATTAGCAAGCCAATTCCAAAAAGTTTGAAGCACACCAAAGGTGCGATCGCTATTGATTGATGACGGAAATAGCGGACGGTTAGGGACAGGATCAAAGGCAAGCCAACCATAGACAGGGAAGTAAACCTCGACCACTGACTGGGTATCAATATTTTGGACTTCATATAGTCCTGTAAATGGATTAAATTTCCCAGGTGAAAAGCCGACCACATAGCGAGTGGGAATGCCAAGCGATCGCAACATCACCGCCATAGTCGAGACAAAATGACTCTCCTCACCACCACCCTGCTCGACAAATTGCGATACAAGGTCGCCATTAGCTAGATCAAACTTAAGATTTTTTACAGCATAGTTTTGCTTAAGGCTTTGCGCGATCTGCACTACGCGATCATAGGTATTATCTAGAGCGATCGCTTGACCATCTTGGTTTTTCGCATTTGCCAAAAAATTCAGCGCCATATCGCGGACTTGAGGCGACAGATTAGCAGGGACTTGCAGATAATAATCGCGAATTACGCGCGGATACTCATTAGGTATCTGCCGCAGTTGCTGCGGATTGCGTTCAACCACTTCAGAAATCACTGTATAGGTTAAGTCTTCGGGCAGAGGTCCTGGGGCGCGAATCATCCCTTCTTGGTCAATATCCAATTCCTCGCTAGGAAAAAATATCCGATTCGGGACAGCCGCAGCAGGGACAAGATTAGGAAAATTTGGGGATGTAATCGTATAAGTTTGCACAACTTCTTGACTTGCTACTGACTTAATCAATTTGTTCGAGAGCGTCTTCGAGCCAGTAAACCCATAAGCAGGACTCGGCAAGAAAAATTCGTAATTAATTGGATTACGCTTAATGGTGCGAATTTGCTTAGGATCATTGCGAGATATCCGCCATCCCTTGCCTGTAAATTCGTCATAGGACATCACTCGCCAAAATAGCTCAGCTTGCGATCGCACTCGCATTACCAACTCAGGCTTACGCTTATTCAGTTGATTTGCGCCAGCCGAAGCCGTATCAATCTCAGGTGCAAACAATGGCGGCAGTGTTTCTTGGTCGTTATTGCCACCTGTTCTCCCCGTTCCATTTGCACCCGTGCCATTAGTTCTCGATTGCTTTTGTTGATTTTGCTGCTGCCGCGTCAAAATATCGCCCTTAGGCAGTTGTCTTTGTACCGCCAGATTGACACTGACTGGAAAGTTGCGTAGCTGAAATCCAGGTAAACGTGGCAAAAAAGCAAAAATCGTCAATCCCAATACCAACACGATCGCCATTAATCCTGACAGAGGCAATAGCGATATCCCCATTTTTTTAGGCTGAAAGCTAACTGTCTGCACACCTAAACGTGAGCGATGATCGAGCAGTAAAATCGGAATCCCCACTAGCAAAAAGGCAATTAGCCATAGCGCAAACAGCATTGTTTGGCTCAAAGTCGCTGCTAGAGACATTAAAATCAGTCCAATCACAATCGAATAGCCCAAATCCTTGCGGCGTGGCAAGTCAAAGCTATGTAAAACCTGTAACTGGATCAACAATCTCGCCAGCAATAGCCGTGTTTCTTCAGTTTGACGCGCAATGTCATTTAGAAATATTACTAATGTGGCAATCATCGCGATCGCAATAAACAACTTGACGATCACATTCCGTTTACGCCGCGCATACCATGCCCAGACTGCGGCGATCGCACTGAGCGGAATCGCCCAGCTACTATTATTTAAGTTCGCAACCGAATCCATCGCCCCAATGCTAATAAATACAAAAACTTGCACCAGCGATCGCAACGGAATTGAATCTTCAACTCCCGCGATCGTAAATGTTGCAGCTTTTCGCAATTTATCAAATGCACTAACCTTTGATTGTGGCTCTGACTGCTGAATCGTATCCATAGCTCTGCAAAAAATATAGAGTAGAAGGCGCATAATGCACGCCTCTTTACTCTAGCGCGATATTTTAAATTCTATAACTTGCTTTGTAACTCTGGACAAAGAAAGTTGAGTTCAACTCTATGCTCTTTAAGGACTTGTTCATAATTTCGCCAATCAGAATCAACGGCATTAGCGATCACTGGTTTAGCAGGATGAGTAAGAGAAACGGCGACAAATTTGCGATCGGATGGATCGAATTTTGCAAGGTCAAGCGATCGGGGAAACTCAGCAAAATCATTTTCAGCAATTTGCGTAATAGGGACTTGTTCGCAGCGGTCAGTGGCTTGATGCATCAAAACCCATTTGAGAAATGCGTCACCAACACCAGGTTGTCCACTGTGAGAATTTTTGTTCTCATATTCACGAATGATAAGCCGATTACTATCAATTACTAGAATTCCAGATTCTTTAAGGCTTTGGAGATATTTGATACAAGCAAGTATACAGCTAAGAGATGCTTGAGGTGCTTTTTTACTAGCGACAAGCAGAACGTTAGTATCGACAATATGATACATTCTCAGGCTCCAAAATTCATCTGACGATTGATCGCAGCTTCAGTCATAGCAGCGAGATCGCCCATTTCATCACCAAAGAAGTCTTTGGGATAGTTACAAATATTGCCGTAGGTATCAATCTCCAGAGATACTAATTCTGAGTCTCCTTGATCATCCATTTTACAAAAATAAAGTGCGGCATCATTATTAGTAAATCCATCTTTTTCTTCAGCCATACGCCGTTGCAATCGCCTTAGCAAGTGTTCGCTATGGCTCTCGATGATGATTTGAATATTACGAGTTTTAATGACATCGATAAATATGTCGGCGAGTCCTGCTTGAACTGATGGATGTAAATGAATTTCTGGTTGTTCAAATATTAAGGTTGCGCCTTTGGGTGCGTAGTAACATAAAACTAAAATTGGTAAAACTTGCGAAACTCCAAAACCAACATCAGTAATTAATACTTCTGCTGAATTAGGAGACTTCTGTACCAATATTTCATAATCACCACGATTAGGTGTAATTCTATTTACTCGAAAGTTGTGGATCAATTCCAATTGTCGTAAAGCTCTAGCTACTGACAATTCAACTTCTAAATCTTTTTTCTGTGAAGCAAGAAGCGCAGCAACTGTTAATTCTCCGTATTTACCAACATCTTGAGGGCTTTCACCAGACCAAAGGTAAGTTCTTTTTGGGTATTCTCTCAAAGGGGCAAGATAGTAAGTATTTACAAACATCCCTGTATAACAAGACACTAAACTTCCTAGATTGGAAATTGCTGATAATGATGGCATTCGTGCGACTTGTTGAACACTATAGTTGTTAACAAGTTGATGAAAAACGTACATAAACTTTGAAAAATTAGAATATTCAAATGCCAACCAATTTTCAAGGAAATTACCATCTATAGACAATTTATAAATCGTCTCAACATCATTTTCTATCTGTGAATTAATTGCAATATGATTCCATTGATTATCACTTGCCTTAAAGGAATATTTGAAATATTCAAGATTAATTTGATCATTGTCAACATTAATTTCCGATTCAAACTTCAATGATGATGTATATTCATTAGGTGTAAATTCAATTTGTCCATTTTCTTTAAAATCAACTTCCATAATCATGTATACAATATGGTCAGGGGTATTTCTTGGTATCCATTCAAAAGAAAATTTTATCTTTTCAGGTAATTGATGTCTGTGACTAATATCATAAGTAGTACCTAGATCAACATAACTATATTGATCACTACCTAAATGCAAAATCCGATTGCGATCGCTTGACTCGACAGTTTGCTTAAGCATTAATATAAATTGCAGGATCGCCGTTTTCCCAGAGCTATTTGTCCCAAAAAAGCCAGTCAAAGGAGCCATCCGAAACTCACCTGTATCTGCCCATGACTTAAAATTTTGAATGCGTAATTGTGTAAACATTGATTTAAGAAATAATTGATATTTTTGAGTTAAGCCTATAAGCGTAGGTCACTAACGGCGCGAGTGACCTACGCTTATAGGTTTTAAGATTACTTTTGAGATTTTGCAATATCCAGATTAAGAAATGGAACTGCACCATTTCCTCCTAAAACTTGCGGAAACTTGCCATCCCATTTCTCGATCGCTTGTTTTTGCAAAAGCTCAGAAGTCAAGGTTTCGCGCAAAAGTCGTTGTGCTTCCGCTTGCCCCTTAGCGCGATTGATAGTTGCTTCGGCTTCTTGTTCTGCTTCTCGAGCAATATACACAGCCCTTTGAGCGCGTTGTTCGGCAATTTGCTTCTCTTCTACAGCCTTAGAGAACTCAGTTGAGAAGTTTAAATCAACTACGCTGGTATCTAAAACAATAATCCCATACTTACTCAAACGCTGACTCAAAGCTTCATCAAAATCTTGTTTGAGTTCATCACGTTTGGTAATCGCTTCTTCTACAGTTCGTCTTGCGGCGGCAACTTTAAAAGATTCTTGAGTTTGTGGCGCAATGATTTTGGAGACAATATTTTGTAAAGTGCCTTGAGTCCGGCGAATTGTCACCACTTCAATCGGATCGAGGCGAAAGTTAATTGCAAAACTGGCGGTGAGTTGTTGCAAGTCCTTAGTCGAACTTTGGGCTGGCACTTCAAACTTCTGGACAGTCAAGTCGTAGACATCAACTTGCGAAATCACAGGCGGCTTAAAATGCACTCCTTCCAGCAATACGCCATCTTTTGCTCCCCCAAGGATACTTAGTACGCCAGCCTCACCTGGGTTGATGATTACAAATGAGTTAAAACTAATAACCGCTAAAATCCCTAATATGGCGACTAGGACTAATGATTTCCAGTTTGTTTCTTGGTCTAACATTATTTTTCCTAATATCTATAGCTTTTTTGTCTTTTTGATCATATCGCAAGCGCTAAGGTTAAAAACCAAAACCAGAGTTTGAGTCGCCCGCTGCGCGGGCG
>JANXUJ010000062.1 GCA_025356295.1 Cyanobacteriota bacterium | reverse complement strand
GGAGACAATCATATCTCCATGGAGGGGTCGCCATACCCCTCCACCTCACCATCTACAAGGATAGCTATGGATTCTAATATCTACTGGCGGTTTCAACCGCCGTTTGCTTACCTCTCTGCGCTAAAGCGCGGAGTTTCTCGCGTATCACGAGGTCTTTTATGACGAATTTGTGGATTGAGGGCGGTAGTCTTAGTGGGAAGTCTGAGCGATTAGTTCAACAGTTTTGTGAGTGGGCAGAAACTGATTTTGCAAAACAAACTAATCCCCAAGCTGCTTCTCAAAAAGTTTTAGTTTTGGCAGTTGATTCACAACAACGTCATAACTTGAGCGATCGCTTGATCATCGCAACTCATGGACGCTATCCTGTTACAGCAATCACACCCTTAAGTTTTTTTCGTGACGAAGTTCGCTTGTTTTGGACATTATTAGTAAAGAAATTAGATTTAAAAGCGCAGTTCCCTTTGCTCTTAAGGGTAGAAAATGAGCAGGAACTAGCTAATCAACGATGGAGCGATCGCCTTAAAACTAGAACGTTGCAAATGGAAGGAATCAGTCGCGATCGCCTTGTACGAAGATTGCTAGATTTGTTTTTGCTAGCAGCGTATGGTGGTCGAGATATTACCGATATTCCTGCAATTTTAAATGCTGGAATTGAGACAAATATCGCAAATTTAGAGGCGGGTTTAGAAATAGGTTTAGAACAATGGCAAGAAATCGGTGCAGCCTTACAAGAATGGCGCGAATATTGCTGGGAGCGTGGTTTGCTCACCTATGGCATTATCACCGATTTATTTGCACATCATTTACTTCCTACTCCTCAATATCAGCGTCAACTCAAGCAGAGGTTCGCATATGTGATTGTCGATCGCGCTGATGAGATGCCCGCGATCGCTTGTGACTTGTGCAGATTTTTGCTGGAAAACGGCGCTCAAGGAATGTTTACTTTTAATCCTGATGGCTCAGCAAGATTGGGACTAGGGGCTAATCCTAGCTATTGGCAAACACTTAAGTCTGAATGCAAAATCGTAGAGTTATTGCCTGCTCAACATACATTAGGTGCAGAAATTGCAAAATCGGTTATAGAAATAGTCAGTCAACCGATTTTACAATTTATTGAACCCTCTCCCCAAGTCTATTCTATCGAATCAGTTTCGCGTGCGAAACTGTTCCGAAATGTTGCCGAAACCATTGCCGAAGCGATCTCCTCAGGTGAAATTAATGCTAATGAGATCGCGATTATTGCCCCTGGATTAGATAATATTGCGAACTATGCGATCGCCGAAATTCTCCGTAAAAAAGAAGTGCGTGTCTCTCCCCTCAACGACCAACGACCTCTTTCTTATTCGGCTCAAGTGCGATCGCTGCTGACTCTGATCACACTGGTCTATCCAAATCTTGGCAAATTAGTCAGCCGCGATCGGATTGCCGAAATGTTGTTGGTGTTGACCAATGCGATCGACCCCGTTCGCGCAGGAATGTTAGCTGATTATTGTTTTGCGCCAGATATCACAAATCCCCGTCTGCTAGCTGCGGAAACCTATAACCAATGGAATCGAATTGGTTATGAAGCTACTCATGCTTACGAAAACCTCCGCGAATGGATAGAACAACAGTCATCTAAAGACGCACCACTTCTATTTATTGATCGCGCTATCCAAGCTTTCTTCAAACCGCGCAAACTCAGTTATGAACATACTTCCACACTACAATCCTTAATCGAAACCGCGCAACATTATTGGCAACTCGGATATCGTCTTGATCAACAGGATGCCAATATTCTTGAAAACTTCATTCAACTGATCCGTCAAGGCACTGTTACCGCCAACCCGTATTTCCCAGATGCTCCTCAAGACAGCGTGGTGATCGCCACGATTTTCCAATATCGGATGGCAAGACTTTCCCATCGTTGGCAATTTTGGCTCGATGCTAGTTCTGATCTTTGGCTGCGAGGTGGAGCCGCTGCATTATTTGGTGCGCCATTTTTTCTCAAAGAGTGGAATGGCGAGCTATGGACAACTGAAAATCAAAACGAAGTTGATATGCAGCGATTACAGAAGCTGCTCAGAGATTTGCTTGATCGCACAGGCGATCGCTTATATCTTTGTCATAGTGAACTAAGTACCAATGGACAAATCCAAAATGGAGTATTAATTCCTTTAATTGAAATCAGCACCATTAAAACCTAGAAGCGTGAGTCGCCCGTTACGCGGGCGAACCACACTCTATAATCTCTAGAGAATGAAACAAAAGCCAATTACTGCTAGTCTACTTATGCATGTTCGCCAGATATGTTGAGAATCTCTTATGACTAAATTTTTAAGTCTTACTAATCCAATTTTTACTAACGCAATTTTTGTATTGGCGATGAGTATGCCATCGCTTGTTTCAGCGCAATCGATTACTCAAAAAATAGTTTTTGTATCGCCACAAGGCTCTGATACGGTTGCAGGCTCAGAAACACAAGCTTTTCGGACACTCACGGCAGCGATCGCCAACAACCCTGAAGCAGGGACTATCTTTCAGTTAAGTGCGGGTATTTATAGCGAGGCAACTGGCGAAAGTTTTCCGATTCGGCTTCCACAAGGATCAACTTTGCGCGGTAATTCAAATGGAACGAATGTGGTGATCAATGGTGGTGGACGTTTTGTCAGTCCCACTTTTGCTAGCCAAAATGTTGCGATCGCGGCAGCAAACAATTCACGCATCGAAGGAATTACAGTCACAAATAGCAATCCCCGTGGTTATGGACTATGGCTAGAGTCAAGTCGTAACGTGGTTGTGGCGAGTAATAGCTTTATTGGCAATACTCATGATGGCATTTTTCTCACAGGTAATGCCAATGCTTATATTAATAACAATCTATTTACTGGGAATACGGGTAGTGGAATTTCGGCACTTGGTACAAGTACAGGCGAGATTCGCGATAACAAGTTTGAGAACACAGGCTTTGGATTATCAATTGGACAACAGTCTCAAGTTGTTTTAACTAACAATAATATTTCTCGAAATGTTGACGGAATTATTATTTCTAATATGGCTCAGCCAACCCTGCGTGGCAATGCGATCGCCAATAACCAACGGAATGGTTTAGTAATTCTTGGCAGCGCTAACGGTTCTCCCCGTCCTGATCTTGGTACAACGACTTCGCAGGGAAATAATACTTTCAGGGACAATCGCGAATATGACATTAACAATGCCACAACTATCCCTCTAGCAGCAGTTGGCAATCAAATAAATCGATCGCGTGTTAAAGGATTGCTTGACTTAAATGTCTCGCGATCGCCGATTACTAATGCGATCGCTGCTAATCCTGCACCACTTCCAATATTAGTAACACCAAGTGCGATAAATACCAGCCCTAATAATTCACCAACAACGATTATCATTGAGCGCGAATATAGCCCTAAACCAACATTCCCAAGTTATCCTGTGGCGACTTTGCCCGCAATTACGCTCGATCCGACTACGGGGAAGCCATTCCAATATCGCGTGATTGTGCCTGTAACTTCGACATTTGTCACCCAACGCGTGAAAACAATTGTCCCAGCCGCTTTTCGGTTGTCCCGCAGTGGTAAAACCATGCTTCAAGTTGGAGCATATAGCGATCGCCCTGCTGCCAATGAGTTAGTGCAGAAGTTATCCCAATCAGGCTTAAGTGCCGAGATTATTCCTTTTCGTTAATAAAGATAATCTTAAAGAAGCTTGAGTCGTCTGCACAGCAGACGACTCAA
>JANXUJ010000061.1 GCA_025356295.1 Cyanobacteriota bacterium | reverse complement strand
TTGCGCCGCCACTCACTTCTGGGGTTTTGATTTGTGCTAATGCAAGTAAGGACAACGACAATATGGAAACTATTAACCCAAACACAAAGATAGTTCTAGATTTAGAACCAGATTTATATCCAGATTTAGATATAGTGCGGCAACAGCTGACCGCGCGAGCCAAGCAACTATCAATTCCTAATATCGAAAAGCATTTATTTTTATGTGCTGACCAAACTAAGCCGATCTGCTGTCCAAAAGAAGTTGGCTTACAAGCATGGGACTATCTCAAACGCCGCATTAAAGAACTTGACTTAGAAGCAAAAATCTTTCGTACCAAAACAAATTGCTTACGCGTATGCGATCGCGGTCCAATTTTATTAATCTATCCAGATGCTGTGTGGTATCACACTGTAACGACAGAAGTATTAGAGCGGATTCTGCAAGAACATATTATCGGCGGTGTGGTCGTCTCAGACTACGCCTTTGTCAACCCCTCTACTCCATCCCTATTTATTGAGAAAGCGCCGCTTTGCGCGAGTCAAACAACTGCAATACCGCACTCTTGATCGTTTTAATTACATAAGGATCGCAGCTTGCAATTAGCTCCTCAGATGTAAGATTACCTTTAAAAAATTTCTTCGAGAGCTTTAATATATCTTGCATAGCAGCAAAGCCAATGGACTTCACCATGAAAGTCGCGACAGGTGAGTTTTTTACATCGTAACTAGAGTCAACCGTGCGCCCCTTATCTAAAAGCCCCAAAACCTCAGCTTCAATCGGCGTAGACGGCTTATAAGGCTCAGGAATTTCGGGTAAAAACTGCTCTAATCCAATTACTGGTTTTTCGTCTTGCGGCAACTCTCCCATCATTGTTGAGAGGGGGATATCATCACCAATCCTAAATGATAGTGCTTCGAGTACAGCGATTGAAGTTAGTTTTGTGCCTAAATACAGCCGCGCTACTTCTAGATTTTGCTTAGTCTGAGCAAGTAATTTGTAATAGTCTTTCTCGTTTGGCTCATCACGATAATGCCGAAAAACAATTTCAGGGTAGAGGAAGTTCATAAATCCTTCCATTTTTTGCATAGAAACTCGATAGCCATGCACAGTATAAGAGTTTATGTTTTTAAGATCATGATTTGTCTCAGGAATTAAGTTCCAAGTATTGTTTAAAAAATGTGATGAATTGGTACTCGCAAAGTTTTCAACATCTCGATTAGATAAACGTACGGCTCGCTTGACGATTTTAGCTATGTCTTGATCATTCCACTCTAATTGGAATATTTCACTTGCGTTGACCAAACGACCAAACAACAAATCAGATGATGTTAAACCAGATCCTAGTTGCGGACGGAATGGAATTGTTGCTTCGATACAAGCCAATATTTCGGTCAATTTTGATAAAGGCAACATATTTTCTAGAGCTTTACCTGCAATTAACGCACTTAGAAATTCATTTTGTCCAGACATTGGCAAGAGTGGCTGTCCATGCTGAAATCCAAATAGCATTAACACCATATTAAAAATTACATCTTCCTGTAATTCAGGTCGTTCAAGAATGACTAGCTGCTCGCGATCTTCTTTGACATAGGGCGATATATAGCGGCTGATGTTAACGCTAATCCCTTGATCTACCTGCACATAGACTAAGTCATGAAATAAAGCTGAGATTACTTCGATCGCGTCTCCCCCTGCGCCTACCTCGAAGATATGATTTGGTGTATGAAATGATCGCCACGGTCCTGTCATAGTCTGGATAATTAAATTGGAGATTTTAGTCAATTGCTCTGTGTCAACTTGACCTTGTAAGTCGGCGATCGCCCATGTTAAGCAATCTAGACATTTTTGTTTATCTTTTGCAGTACTCATCCAACTCTCTCCGCATTTAACGTCTTTGTATTTACAGCGTTTTTCCGATCACTTCAACCACAAAATGCTGGCAAAACAATAGGCAAAGATTGTCACTTATTTAATCATTTATTTAAATTTATGGTAGCGCTGCAAAGTAATGTTTTTAGTAATTGTGTTGCGGGCGCTTCGC
>JANXUJ010000058.1 GCA_025356295.1 Cyanobacteriota bacterium | reverse complement strand
ATATAAAGCCCAAAATTGGTTCGGCGGGCTTTGCCCGCCGAACCAATTGTGGGCTTTATATGCACAGGTTATTTAATTTTCATTCCTAACCAATCAGATTTTATCGCAATTCTAGATCATTGATGGAATACAAATCTTAGTGAACAAGGAGCCTAAGATATTTGCCTATAAACAAATCATTTAGAATTGGTATATTAGTTTTTCTTTAAAAATATCTATATTGATTTTGGAGAAATTTTACAAAGATTTATAGAGTATTAATCTTTAATTATTTTTTAATCATCGAGTAAAACTCTTACAGGTAAACCTATCTAGAGTTTAATTTTTAAGATTTTAAGGCGGGGATCGCTTATCTGGCAATGATCCCCATTTTTATGATTATAATTAACACTATAGTCAACCATGATTTCAGGGCATACTTATATTGAGACAAACTTCTGAAATAGTCATACTTTTTGGGAACTATTTTTTATAAATATCTTCGACAAATTTTGTTGGACTTTTAAATTTTTAAGAAATAAAAACTTAGTTTGACTACTCTGTATTATTTTACAATTCTCATTAAACTCATTCAAAATTTTAAATAAATCTGTTTTCTAATCTTTTTATAAACACATATTTAAATTTACATATATCAAGGAAATATCCAAAATGATTGAATCTATACGCTGCCCAAATTGTGGCTCGATCGCTGAGCGCCATCATCTCTCATATCTCGCTCAAGTCAAGACCCAATGTGAAGAATGTGACTATCTATTAGTAATGTGTACGCGCAGTGGTCATGTGCTGGAATCCTATGCGCCTGGACTGCCATCAGAACCGCGATCGCCAATTAAACCAACTGCCTCTCGCTTTCTGTCTCGAACCAGAGATATCGCGATCGCCAGTAAAATATAGAGAGTATAAAGGGCGAAAATTGTCCTTTATGCTCTCTATATTTTTAAAGGTTAATGTTGAGTTTGCTATGAAGCTAAAACGATTGGGGCATGTAGCGATCGCTGTCCAAGATATTCCTAAAGCGATAGAATTTTATCAAAATCTAGGTTTAGAGCTAGCTTGGCAAGACAAAGATTGGGCTTATCTAAAAGCGGGGCAAGATGGCTTAGCACTATTAAGTCCAGAATATAAAAGCGCAGGACCGCATTTTGGCTTTTTGTTTAGCGATCGCGCTGAGCTAGCCGCGCATCATCAACGTCTCACCGCCGCAGGGACATTTGTGGGCGCAATCCATGATCACCGCGATGGTACGGCATCTTTTTATAGCAAAGATCTCGATAATAATTTGTTTGAGTTTTTATACGAGCCGCATACCGATAAACTAGATCAGACTGAATAACTAAACGACAACTAGAAACTGAAACATGGCTCCAATCGCCAAATTACTAATTGCCAATCGAGGTGAAATTGCCCTCCGAATTATTCGGACTTGCGAAGAACTAGGAATCCCGACCGTTGCTGTTTATTCCACTGTCGATCGCAACTCACTTCATGTTCAGCTAGCTCACGAAGCTGTCTGTATCGGCGATTCACCCAGCAGCAAAAGCTACCTAAATATTCCCAATATTATCTCGGCGGCGATAACTCACAACGCCACCGCCATTCATCCTGGTTATGGCTTTTTATCAGAAAATGCCAGATTTGCCGAAATTTGTGCCGATCATAACCTGCTGTTTGTGGGACCAAGTCCTAACTCAATTCGTTCAATGGGTGACAAGTCCACGGCAAAAAAGACGATGCAGAGAGCGGGTGTGCCAACTATCCCGGGTAGTGAAGGGCTAATTGAGTCGGATGAACAAGCGATCGCGATCGCCAATAGCATCGGCTACCCTGTGATGGTCAAGGCAACCGCAGGTGGTGGTGGACGGGGAATGCGCTTAGTCAGCCATGCTGATGATTTGTTGCGTTTGCTCAAAGCGGCTCAAGGTGAAGCTGAGGCAGCCTTTGGTAATGGTGGGGTCTATATCGAAAAGGTGATCGAAGACCCTCGCCATATCGAGATTCAGATTTTGGCAGATATGCATGGTCACGTTGTGCATTTGGGTGAACGAGACTGTTCTATCCAACGCCGCCATCAGAAGTTATTAGAAGAAGCGCCCAGTAGTGCGGTGAATCCTAAATTGCGGGAAAAAATGGGTGATGCGGCGGTAAAGGCTGCCAAAGCGATCGGTTATCTCGGTGTGGGTACGGTCGAGTTTTTATTAGATAAATACGGCAAGTTTTATTTTATGGAAATGAATACGCGTATCCAAGTCGAGCATCCTGTGACTGAGATGATTACAGGCATTGACCTAATTGCCGAACAGTTGCGAGTCGCTCAGGGCGATAAGCTTAAGTTCCAACAAAAGGATATTGAGATCAGAGGTCACGCGATCGAATGTCGAATCAATGCCGAAGACCCCGATCACAATTTCCGTCCCAATCCTGGCAAGATTAGTGGCTATTTGCCCCCAGGTGGTCCTGGTGTGCGTATGGATTCCCATGTTTATACTGATTATGTGATTCCGCCATATTACGATTCGTTGATTGCGAAGTTGATTGTCTGGGGAAGCGATCGCCCTGCTGCGATTTTACGCATGAAAAGAGCGCTGCGTGAATGTGCAATTACAGGCGTACCAACAACGATTCCCTTTCATCAGAAAGTATTAGATGATGAGGACTTTAGACTGGGTAATGTCTACACCAACTATGTGCCATTGCTGCAAGCCAGACTAGAAGCTCAAAAATAAAAGAAGCACCCGATCAGGGTGCTTCTTTTATTGCTTGTGCCATTTTAGTTAAACGTGTGCTGCGCGTTTATAAGCTTCATCCAAGACTTCGCTGAGCGTGGGGTGCGCGTGAACAATCGTGGCTAATTTCTGCACAGTGGCGCGATCGCGTATTGCCGCAGATGCTTCATGAATTAAGTCCGAAGCATGGATACCAATGATATGCACACCCAAAAGCTCGCCCGTATCTTCACGGTAAACAATCTTAGCTAAACCATCAGTTTCTCCTTCAGCGATCGCTTTGGAATTCCCTTTAAAGTAAGACTTGGTTGTCGCAACCTTAAATCCTTCAGCCGCGCCTTTTTCCTTAGCCTGTGGTTCTGTCAAGCCGACAAAACTGACTTCAGGATGCGTAAATGCAGCCGCAGGGATACTTTGATAGTCAATAGTAGATACGCGATCGCAAATATTCTCAACCGCCACAATTCCTTGAGCCGAAGCAGCGTGAGCGAGCATCATCTTACCTGTAGCATCTCCGATCGCCCATAGATGGGGTACTGAAGTTGCCATCGTGTCATCAACATCGATAAAGCCGCGCTGATCTGGCGCAATACCAACACTCTCTAGCCCTAAATCTTTAGTAAGTGGAATCCGACCAGTCGCTACCAGACAAGCATCAACTTCTAGAACTTCAATTACTTTCTTAGTCTTCGCATCAGTAAGTTCAATCTTGACAGGTGATCCTGCGGTGATCTTGGTTGCAAATACACCCGTTCTTGTTTCGATATCGCGAGGCTTTAGTAATACCCGCTCCGCAATCTTGGCAATATCAGGATCGAATCCTGGCATCAATACATCCAGCGCTTCGATCATCGTCACTTCTGAACCCAGCGCTGTATAGACATCGGCAAATTCAAGACCGATATAGCCGCTACCGATGATCGCCACCCATTGAGGCAAGGTTTCTAAGCGCACAGCTTGATTGCTCGTAAATACAGTCTTGCCATCGAGCTGCACACCGCGAGGCACAAATGGCTCAGAACCTGTAGCCAGAATAATATCTTTAGCACTATAAGTCTTGTCGCCAACGCTAACCTTCTGCACACCCGCCACTCGACCGCGACCTTGCAAAATATCTACGCCTAATTTTTTAAGACTATTAGTCAAATCGCCGCGCAGCTTTAGTACTAAGTTATCGGCATGACTAGCGATCGCACCGCGATCAAAACTCACTTCACCGACCTCAATTCCTAACGCCTTCAGGTGAGACTTTGCGCGCATTTCTCGTACCCGTCCCGAAGCAGCCAATAGAGCCTTTGAAGGAATACAACCGCGATTGACACAAGTTCCGCCCATCACGCCATCTTCAACGATCGCGGTCTTCAACCCAGAGGCGATCGCGTGAAGCGCTGCACCATGTCCACCAACGCCCGCACCGATGATGATCAAATCGTAATCAAACTTGTCCGACACCTAATCTTTCTCCTATGAAATCAGATTCAAGCTACTATTTTGGCATCGTTTTGACACTGCATTAGCAATGAACATCTCTTCCGAACTTGCCACTCTTGCTAATTGGATGGCAGGAGAATTTAGCAATCGCGAACAGTCGCTCGATCAACCGATCTGGTTTGTAAATTTAATTTGGTGGCAGCGTCTGATCCCTTCCAATGTTTTAGGCGGAATTGCCCTTTTTGCAGAGCAAGCCAATGCGCTTCAAAATGATCGCCCTTATCGTCAGCGTATTCTGCAATTCATTGAAACCGATGGCGAAATTCAAGTTAAATATTGGGGTTTTAAAGATTCGAGTGCGTGGTCTGGTGCTGGTAAAGATCGCGATCGCCTCAATCAAATCACAATTAATGACATCGAGCCTCTCAGTGGCTGCTTATTAGATGTGAATTTTGTTAATGGCTGCTACAAAGCCGAAATGCCCAAAGATACTAGATGTTGCTTTCAGTACATGGGCGAGACGAGACAAGTGATTTTAGGTTTTGAAGTAACTGCTGATAGTTTTTGGAGTGGCGATCGCGGCGTTGATCTTGAAACAGGCACAGCCATCTGGGGCGCAATTATGGACTTTTATAAATTTAGTAAAACTCAAGACTTTAGCCAAGAAATTTCTTAGCAATGACCGTACTTACTCAACCGCCACGATTAGTGACATAATGTACGTGAAAACTTAGGATAAGACTGATACTGCTATGTCAGACGGAAAAGGATTTGGCTTTGGTTTAGGCAAAATGAAAGAAGCCTTCCAAAAAGCTCAGCAAATTCAAGAAGGCGCTAAGAAGCTCCAAGAAGAATTAGATGAACTTCGTTTAACTGGGGAGTCAGGCGGTGGTTTAGTCAAGATTACCCTAAGCGGAAACCAAGAGCCTCAAAGCGTGGAGATTGCTCCTGAAGCTTTAAATGAAGGTGCAGAAGTTTTATCTGATCTTGTCCTCGCAGCTCTCAAGGACGCTTACCAGCTCTCGACTGGGACAATGAAGCAAAAAATGGAAGACCTCACAGGTGGCTTGGGTTTACCAGCAGGTTTCTAAATACTGTTTTAAATACTACAAAAAGGCGCAACGCGCCTTTTTGCAATGCTAACAATAATTGGTATTTCTATGATAAATAATCCCGCACTGCGCGTACAGCGCCGCAACCAACCAGCCGCAATTATTCCCACCGAGCAGCAAGCGTCAATCCTTGACTGGCTAGAATCAACAGGTCGCCTAATTGCTAGAGAAGGAACTGAAGCAAACTTTAAGCTTGATGATGAAGCTGAGGAACTAAGCGAATTAATGCTTGGCGATGATCCTAGCTATATTGATGATGACGATGACGATGACGATGATGTTGACTAAATCGACAAGCTTGCACTTTGTGCAAGCTTGTCGATTTAGTTAAAGAATATGCCCAAAAAACAAAAATTCCCCCATCTAATCGGCTCAAAATGGACTGCTATGCAAGAAACTTTCGGCTGGCGGCACTTTGTAGTGGTAAACCGCAAAAATGAGGGGGATTTAGTTTTTGCAGAAGTCAAGGCGGCCTGTGATGATTCAGTAAGATTTTGGCTAAATGCTAAGGCTCTAAAACGGCGATCGCTCTGGTCGCCTGGCTGGAAAACTCTCGGTGAAATAAATAAGTGAGAGGGACGGTGTTTTGCACCGTCCCTCTCACTTATTTTCTAGGCTTTAATATCCATCAGCCTTAAAAAGCGATCAAAATTAAAGTGCTTAGACATCATGTCGCAAATACTGGTTACTTTAACTCCTTCATGTAGACGAACTTGACCCAGACAGCCGTCAATAATGCTCACGGTACTAAGAGTGTCTTTATTCACTGATAGAACAGGTACACCCAATTCCATCGCTTTGTGGGCGACATCTTCGCTAATGAAAGGACGACCTGTCAAAATCAGACAGTTTGTAGAGGTTTCTAGTGCTGCAAATTGGAGATCAATACGGCTGCTGCCCGTAATTACAGCTTTGTTATAAGACTTACGGAAATAGCTTTGCGCTGAGTTCACATCCATTGCCCCAATTTTTAGTTCCTCGACCATCACCTTATCTAGATCAATGTTTTCAGGATGACAGAGGATGTTTGCGCCGAGTTGTTCGATTAGCTCAGATACACTGACACTGCGTAGAGTGCGGTTTTCTGGCATGATTGCAAATACGGGAATGCCTTGCTTTTCGAGGTAAGGGTGCAATATTTCGAGGGTAGTTTCATAATGCTCTTCGGGAATATCGTTGATCACAACTCCTAATAAGCGATCGCCAAAGCGTTGTTTTGCCGTCAATATATGATCAACAACTAAAAGCGAACCAAAGCGCATAACTAACATGATTGGGGCATCCAGATGATCTGCCATTTCTTGTAAGGAAAGCCCAAAGATAGCTCCTTCAGCGGTATTGGCTGGAGCTTCTAAAAGAACAAGATCGCCTTCAATTAATTTTTTATATTCTTCTAGTTTGTGACTATAAACAGCTTTATCTTCACCCGACAAGCGACGCTGGATGGCAGCACGATCTAGATTAAGTAAGGTTGGACGCAGGAGAGATTGAGGCAAATTTAATGTTTGCTTGATAAACTCCACATCAGCTTCATTGGATTCGGTTGCTTCAGGTAGTTCTTTGGTCGTAAAAGTACCAATTGGTTTGCCATAGCCAATTTTGTAACCTTTGGCTTGCAAATGATATGTTAATCCCAATATGGTCGCTGACTTTCCACTACCCGCTCTGGTGGAGCCAATCAGCAAATGCTTAGCCTGTGGCACGTCTTGCCCTCTAAAAAATTATTGCGAACTTGACAAGACTGCATTTAAATCTACATCTTGCTAAGTTATTGTAACTGATGGACTGTAATCGATAATTTTGTTGTCCAAGAATTACGCATAGTTTCTATGCAGTTTACGCAATGCGCTCAGTCAAAAAACTGCTAAATCTAAAGAACAAATCTTCGATCTCTTCTACTTTTCTGTAAAGTAACGTTAAGTAAGCTTGAAGCAGGGGTATATAGAAATGATATCTTTGCACTTGATAGCAAAAGCGTATACGCAATTTGGGAGAACATCTCAATGTCAGAAGAACAAGAAACCGCAGAAAAAGTAGTAGCGACCTTTACTGCTCCTAAGCCCACTGGCAAAACCCCCATTTGGGGCGGTAGCACAGGTGGTTTGCTCAACTCAGCATTCACCGAAGAAAAGTACTTGATCTCTTGGAATAGCGCCAAAGAACAAGTATTTGAAATGCCTACAGGTGGTGCTGCAACGATGGTCAAAGGCGATAACTTGCTTTACTTAGCCAAGAAAGAGCAAGCCCTTGCGTTGGGTACACAGTTGCGTAAATTCAAAATCACCAATTACAAGATTTGGCGTGAATTTCCTAATGGCGACCAAGTTTATCTCCATCCTCTCGATGGCGTATTCCCTGAGAAGGTGAATGCTGGTCGTGCTGCCGTAAACAGCGTCAGCCGCAAGATTGGTGACAATCCTAATCCTATAAGCGTTAAGTTTACTGGTAAGGCTACTTATGATGTCTAGGTAATAGCTCTTGCTATTACTATTGCTCTCATTCTTTTTTATTTTTTTATAAAAGAAGAGTAGATCAGGCGATCGCCTGATCTACTCTTCTTTTGTTTTTGTGTTTATCGCGATCGCCATTCAAAACCAGAAACGAGTTGCGGCGCTTCGC
>JANXUJ010000034.1 GCA_025356295.1 Cyanobacteriota bacterium | reverse complement strand
CACTACTTTTACCATTTATCAGGTTACAAGTTAGAGGCAATTCGTGATAAATTCGTGAATTGTCTCCAGCTTAAAACCTGATAGATATACAGCTAAAGCCTATATCTTTAGTACTAGCGATCGCTTCTCAAAAAAATAAAACTAACCCGCGATCGCCTCTCAAAAACACAATCAAACAGCGATCGCCTAATCCCCCCTTAAAAACGCGATCGCTCAATCATCCCCTTAACAAAAACACGATCGCCCAACCACAACTAAAAATAAACCTTACAAGTGTGAGTCACACATAAAATAACAACTAATAATTTCGCTCATCTGGGTAATTAGGTGAAGCCATCTCAAGCGGATAGCTAAGAACTTATATCTAGGAGTAATGCCCAGTAACATGAAATCAAGTTTTACCCAAATACCGCGACATGAGCGAATAATTTATGCGCGATTGGCTCGAATCTGATTATAAACAAGGTTAATGTGACGGTAAACCTGTATGAAATACAATGATATAATTACAAGATTTGACTACTCTCAGCGCTGAAGCGACTGAGATTCCAAGAATCACTTCTTAGAGTTTCTGTTTCATAGCACCAGCCTTCCGAGATTTACTCTCTTCAGGTCTTACAGTCGCTCCACAGACATTCACCGCAAGCCCTGCGGCAAGAATATTTTTAGCAGCATTCACATCTCTATCGTGATGTGTGCCGCACTTAGGACAATCCCACTCTCTGACATTTAAAGGCAACTTATCAACGGTATAACCACAATGTCCACAGCGTTTAGAGCTAGGAAACCATCGATCAATTTTGACAAAAGTGCGACCATACCAATTGCACTTATATTCAAGTTGCCTAACAGTTTCACCCCAACTAGCATCACTAATCGAGAGAGCGAGTTTTCTATTTTTGACCATATTCTTCACGGACAAATCCTCGACTGCAATCACTTGGTTTTCACGAACCAGTCGAGTTGTCAACTTGTGAAGAAAATCATTACGAGCATCGCTAATTTCTGCGTGAACTTTAGCGACTTTCAATCTAGCTTTATGGCGGTTGTTAGATCCTTTTTTCTTACGGCTAAGAGCTTTTTGAACTTTACGCAATTTACGGCGCTTAGCTTTAAAGGTCTTAGGATTAGCAATCTTTTCGCCATTACTCAAAGCCATCAAGCTAGTAATACCCAAATCCAAACCAATTTGATTGGGAGATTCAGGTAATGCAGCTATTTCAACATCTACTAACAAAGATACTGTCCAACGACCAGAGGGCGAGAGCTTCACCGTAATGGTTGATGGTTCTGCGCCTTCAGGGAGTTCACGACTCCATCGGACTTCTAAGGGTTGAGTGCATTTTGCTAAATATACTTTGCCATCTTTCCATTTGAAAGCAGACTTAGTGAATTCAGCATTACCACCGTAATGCTTTTTCTTGAAGTTCGGATATTTAGCCCGTCCTGCAAAGAAATTAGTAAACGCAGTTTGTAAATGCCTCAATCCTTGTTGTAATGGCACACAACTAACTTCATTAAGAAATTGCAAGTCTTCTTGCTTTTTCCAACTGGTCAGCATTGTTGAGGTTTCAGAGTATCCGACTCGCTCTTGACGTTCATACCATGCTTCAGTCCTTGCGGCTAAGGCACGGTTATAGACTAATCGAGCGCAACCCATCGTTCTTCTAAGCAATGTTTCCTGCTCAGGAGTTGGATAGAATCGGTACTTGAACGCTTTTTGAGTCATACTCACATTATAACATTTATTTTGTGATGGTGACCAACTAGAAAGATTAAAGGCAATAAATTGCCTCGCTCGTTTCCCTCTCAGGTCTGAAGACACTGAGTTTCCCACCTACCGTATTATTTTTATGAGTGATGGCGCAATATGAATCAAAGATTTTGTGTAAAACGCTGTTGGATCATCTACTTGCCCTACAAAATAAACTTGATCTTGTAAATATTGTTAGGTTTATTTTGTTGGTTTTCTTGCATATTTAGGTTCTATTTTTTTATTGCTATTTGACTACTTTGTCAAAGATATTACATAGCATCTGAGTCATTCGCTTAGCTGTGTAAAGACTAAACGCTTGCCAGTTTGTTGTCGATACAAAATCTTGATTAC
>JANXUJ010000030.1 GCA_025356295.1 Cyanobacteriota bacterium | reverse complement strand
GTCACCCGCTTGGGTTTCGATGATAGGCAATGCGGTCATCGAGCCGCCGCCGAGTTCATCGCTCAACTTCGCGGCTCGTTCGAGCAAGCGAGAGTGTAAGTAGAATACGTCTCCAGGATAGGCTTCACGACCTGGTGGACGACGGAGCAGAAGCGCCATTTGACGATAAGCTTGGGCTTGCTTGGACAAGTCATCATAGACGATCAAAGTGCCTTGACCTTTGTACATGAAATACTCAGCCAATGCGGCTCCAGTGTAAGGAGCGAGGTATTGCAAGGTGGCAGGGTCGTTGGCGCTTGCCATGACAACGATCGTATATTCCATTGCGCCGCTTTCACGAAGTTTGTTAACTACGTTGGCAACTGTGGAAGCTTTCTGTCCGATCGCTACATATACACAGACGCAATCCAAACCTTTTTGGTTGATGATCGTGTCTACCGCAACAGATGTCTTACCTGTTTGGCGATCGCCAATGATCAACTCACGCTGACCACGACCAACAGGAATCATCGCGTCGATCGCAGTAATCCCAGTTTGTAGAGGTTCAAATACGGATTTACGAGCAATAATGCCAGGTGCAGGAGATTCGATTAAGCGAGATTCGGAAGCCTTGATTTCGCCTTTGCCATCAATGGGTTGAGCCAAACCATCGACAACGCGACCAATGAATGCGTCACCGACAGGAACTTGAGCAATGCGTCCAGTTGCTTTAACCGAGCTACCTTCAGCGATTTTGCGACCTTCACCCATCAACACAACACCAACGTTGTCTTCTTCAAGGTTCAGCGCAATGCCGACAGTACCATCTTCAAATTCTAGCAACTCGCCAGCCATGCACTGTTCCAAGCCATAGACACGAGCGATACCATCACCGACTTGCAGGACAGTACCAACGTTAGAAACTTGCAGCTCTTGGTTATAATTAGCAATTTGCTGCTTGATAATATTGCTTATTTCGTCAGGTCTGATGCTAACCATAGTTGTGTTTTACCAGTTATCAGCGATCGATTTGTTTTAGGAATTAATATTTGAGATTGGGAATTGGTAATTAAGAATTACTTTTTTCCTTTACGCAGCCGCAAGGCTGCTTTTTAGACGTCGCAGTTGTCCGCGAATGCTGGCATCGACTACTTGAGAGCCAACTTTGATGATTACGCCACCGATGAGGTCGGGGTTAATCGTCACCGCAAGTTCGACACTCTTCGATTTGGTCATAGATTTGACCCGATCGCATATTGTGTCTTCTTGCGCTCTGCTCAATTGCAATGCTGAAGTGACTTCAGCAAGCGCAACTTGATCGATTACTCGCAATAGAGCTTTAAACTCATTGACGATTTCGCCTAAGAAAGCGATGCGTTTGCGATCAACTAGCAATAACAAAAAGCTTTTGCTCATCGCATTTACTTGCGAACCAAAAACGCCTTCGATTACACCTTTTTTGACGTTCTCACCAACTAGAGGACTAGCAAAAAGCTGAGTTAACTCAACTGAATCCGCTAGAGTATTTCCAATTAGGCGAACATCTGAAGCGATCGCATCGAGATTATTCTGCTCTTGAGCAAGAGACATCAGAGCCTCAGCATAAGGCGCAACAACGGCTTGACTAACAGAACTAGATTTCATGTTTTCTCCTAGTCAGAACTCAAAAGGGCAATACTACGGTCGATTAGTTCAATCTGAGTGGCTTCACTCAAACCGCGATCAAAATAAGACTGCACACTCGCAAGCGCTTTGTCGGCAACTTGCTGACGCAACTGCACGATCACACGATCTTGTTCAGTAGCAATCTCTTGATCGGCAGATTCACGCAACCGCGAGATATCTGCATCAACCGTTGCTAAAATTAAATCAGCCGCGTGTTTGGCATCAGCTTCTGCTTGTTGACGCAGGTTATCAGCTTCAGTTTTCGCCTGAGCTAGTTTTCCTTGTTGTACAGTTAGCTTAGCTGAAGCATCTTTTTGACGGTTCTCTGCATCAGCGATCGCCGATTGGATTGACTCCAAGCGCGCTGACAAGATTTTGCCTAAAAAGCCGCGACCTGCATAGATCAAAAGACCGATGACGATTACTAAGTTGATGACGTTAGTTTCCAAAATATCGGAGTTAAGCCCGAATCCTGAATGCTCTACCGCTTCACTGGCGAGTAAGACGAAATTTCTAATCATAAACGTTATTTCTATTACGCAATATCAGCCAGAAACTATCTGGGATTATCAAAACTAGGACTGTACTAAGTTACCTAGCAGCTTTTCTAGAACTTGGCGACTGAGTGACTCCACTTCTGCATCCAAAGATGCAGTTGCATCTTGCTTTTGCTTGTCAATCTCAGCTTTAGCTGTAGCAACTTTTGCTTGCGCTTCGGTCATGGCCGCGCTAATACGTTCATTACGAATCTTATTTGCGCCCGACTGAGCAGTTGCCAAAACAGTTTGAGTTGCTTTACGAGCAGCAGATAGTTCTTGCTCATATTGCTTCACAACTATTTCTGACTTCTCTAGCCGCTCTTTCGCGCTGACAATTTGCTCTCTAACATAATCATCGCGATCGTCGATCGCCTTAGTTAGAGGCTTAAAGAAAATAACATTGAGAAGCGCAACGAAAACAACAAACTGCACCGCCATAATCGGCAGTGTGGCATTGATGTCAAACAAGCCGCCTTTATGTTCCACTGCTTCGGCAGCCATGAGAACAGTTGAAAAAAGGTTCCAAATTGTCATAGGTATATTACTTTTGATTGTCTAGAGTAGAGCAAGGGAATTAATCCCCTTAGCTCTATCTCACAGAATCAGAAATGCTTAGGCGAAGGGATTAGCGAATAGCAATACAAGAGCAACAACTAGACCATAAATGGTAAGAGCTTCCATGAAAGCCAAGCTCAAAAGTAGTGTGCCACGGATTTTGCCTTCAGCTTCAGGCTGACGGGCGATACCTTCAACAGCGCGGCTGGCGGCTGTACCTTGTCCGATACCAGGTCCGATTGCTCCAAGACCAACGGCGATGCTAGCGGCGATTACGGATGCTGAAGCTACTAATGGATCAATCACTGTTTTTTCCTTTTGAAATTATTGTTAACTTGTCTATATGTACGGGAAGCAACCTTCCCAAATCAACTGAGCTAATGCTCATGCCCTTCATCACCATGTCCTTCCATCGCTTCACCAATGTAAGACGCTGCCAGCGTAGAGAAAATCAATGCTTGAATGGCGCTGGTAAATAGTCCCAGAATCATCAATGGCAGAGGCACAAACAAAGGGACGAGGAGAACCATGACCCCCACCACTAGCTCATCCGCGAGGATGTTTCCGAAAAGACGGAAGCTTAGCGAAAGAGGCTTTGTGAAATCTTCAAGAACCCATAGCGGAAGGAGAAAGGGAGAGGCTTGGATATATCTAGTGAAGTATTCTAAACCGCGCTTGCTCAATCCAGCATAAAAATAGGCTAGGGAGACTAACAATGCTAGAGCGATCGTGGTATTGATGTCGCCTGTCGGGGCAGCAAGCTCACCCTCTGGCAATTCGATCAATTTCCAAGGAACTAATGCGCCTAACCAGTTAGACACAAAGATAAACAAGAACAGACTACCAACAAATGGCACCCATTCTCGGTAATGCTTTTCGCCAATCTGGTCTTTAGCGATGCCCTGAACGTATTCCAGAGCATATTCCATGAAATTTTGAAAACCTGCGGGAACGCGCTGGTCAGATTTGGCGGTGCTAGAGCCGATGAGTGCAGCCACGAGGACTGCGCCCATGACAATCCAGCTAACGATTAATACTTGACCATGTACGACGAAATCGCCGAATTGCCAATAAAAGTGTTTGCCCACTTCTAGTGCGGCAAAACTGGTTTTATAGTCAAAAGTTACTAAATCGATCATGTTCGATATGTTACAACCTGTAGGAGGTCAAATCAGCGAGAATGAGACCCACTGCTCAAATCTTGAGCAAGAATCGCTAAAACAGCTACTTTATAGGTCATAAAGCCGAGGAAGGCAGGCAGAATATGCAATTGATCAGATTTGGCAGCGATCGCAATCAGAAGTATGAATAACCCCAGTCGCGAAAAGCCAAGTCGGTTGGACTCACCGCCCAATCGATCAACTCCCTTAGTGAGCATTCTGAAATAAATCGTGCCGACCAAAGCACCGACAGCGTAACTGAGGGCGATATTCCACCCGTATACCGCCAACACAACTAGACCGATTATGAATCCAGCGGCGATGGTTAGGACTAACAGCTTATACTTTAGGCGATCGTACTCTTCCATACCATCAGAGACTGATGTGGATGAGGTTTCTACAACCGCCTGCGTGGCTGTGCTGTTTTTTGCGGGGATGATCTTCACTGTTGGCTTTTAGCAAAAATTGCTGATTATTTGAGTGAAGAATGGGTACTTGAGATAGTACTCAAAATGGGTGTCAAAAGACTCGGATGTAGCTGCCTACAACGTTGTAAAGCATATCACGCAAGGTGTCACATTTTTTTTGTGAGTCTCGAACAAACAAATCTAAGCTAACGCAAAGTAGCCACTCACAGTTGTTGATCGAAACTTTGTAACAGGTATTTCGTCTAGGTTGGGGTGTTACGATAACAAAAAGTTTTTGATAAAGGCTTAAAATTCTAAATCTAAAATTTTAAGCCTTTATCAAAAATTTATTATTTCTTGTGAGCATTCAGAATTTGCAACCTATGTCCACATCCTTCGCTAAGTCTCGTCCGTTTAAGTTTGCTTTCAAAGCCGCAGTTTTGTCTTTTGTCGCTGCTGCTGCGCTGCTGCCTCTAGCCGCGATCGCTCAACCTCAGAAGCCTCAGCCACAGCCAATGACTACTCCGACAGCACAGCCTCTAGAATCTACTAAGCCAAATTCTCTTGAGAATAGTGTGTTTAGTATTTCGGGCGGTCAGCGATTGATGTCGGAGTCGATGACCGCAATTAGTCAGCAAAATTATGACCAAGCTGTAACTAAACTGCAAGATGCTCGTCAAGTTTTTAACCAGTTATCAAATTTCTATCAAGAGTTGACTACTAGCTTTTCAGGCATTGATAATCGCATTTCTGATAGTCATCGCCGCCGAGCTTTACAATCGGCTCAGTTGCGTGATGAAGCAACATATCAACTTGCGGTCGTTTATCGTGCCAAAAATCAGCCTGAACTTGCTGTGCCTTTGTTAATTCAGTTGATTCGCAGCCAAGCGCCAACTCGCGATCTGGGCAACCAAGCTTATCAGCAATTATTTGAGCTAGGTTTTGTAGACGCGCAGTTTGTCCGTCCTAACGCTGCTGCCCCAAAATAGCTCCACTTTCCTAAGAGCTTTTCGCCCACCAAGCTAAGCCGTAGCGCTGGCTTGGTGAATTTGTTGCAGGTGATTTGAATACAACTCTGAGTTTGTATTTACCTAATGTGGGAATTTTAATAAAAATATGCTGTAAATTATCGATCTGACTAACCGATGACCAAATGCTTTGAGAAATATCGGTATCTAGCGATCGCATTAGATATAGTTCAATTTTATTAAAGCCTTCATCGCTAAAACTTTCGCCAATATCAAATAGTCCATTGCCATTTTTGTCATTGAGTTTGACTTGACGATCCCAAGTTAGAGTCGCTGAGATAAAACTATCAGCGACCAAAGGATCAGCAAAGATATATTCCTGATATTTATCGGCGGTGACAATATTTGTATCCCAGCCGATCGCTTTTATATTTCCCAAAGATTGCTGTCCTGCTTGGTATTGTAAAAAAGCACGATAGGCATTGAGTTGTCCTGCACCGAGGCTACGACTGAGAGGTATCTCACGATTTGCATAAGCCTCCGTGTCGATCCATGTTTTGCCAAAAGCATCAAGAATAGTTTTAGACATACCGAGAATTTTGCCATCACCTTGATCCTGAATTTTGTCAGCGGAGTTGATCAGCACTGCTTTGATCAGTTCATGACGGCGAGCATCAATGCTCCAGTTACCCGACTCGATCTGGCGGTTAGCATATTCGTGTAATAAGGCGATCGTACCGACCACATGGGGCGCGGCAAAGCTAGAACCGTTGGCAGTTTTGAATTTACTTTGTAAAGTCGGGAGCTTGAGGTTATTGCCAGGGGCAAGTAGAGCAAGCGATCGCCTGCCATTAACGGGGCTTTCTACACCTGCTGTCCATTTACCGTCTTTATTAAGATCACTAAAAACTTCGCCGCGATCGTATTTACCATTGTTGTTGCGATCGAGATATGGCTCATCGATAAGGTTGCCGCGATCGAGTTGACGATAAACGCCATCGACCTCACGCGTAAAACCAACTGTAAATCCGTTATAAAGGTCGGTGGGAATCGGGATGCCGCCCTTGCCTTGATTTCCCGCAACCACTGGCACTGTGTTATGAGTAGTGGCAATCCAATCAATACAGAGTGTCAGCAATGCAGCGCCATCAAGTGTGGCATTGGGGCGCGGGTCTTCGCTCAGCAGTTCGCCAAAGCTGAAATTGATTGCGCGAACAGTACTGTTATATTGTCGAGCAACATGTTGTGCGGCGACACAGGCTTCAGGCTGACCATCTTGACGGCGCTGCGAATATGCTGAAGAAAGTAACTTAGCATTTGGGGCGATGCCACGCTGAATTTTGTCTTGACTAATAATCACGGCGGCGACTTGAGCCGAGTGATCATCTAAATTTTTATTGGGAATTGCTTTGCGATCGCGAAAAAAGACTTCGTAGGGTTGGACGATCGCGCGATCAAGCTGTAAAAGCTTATTAGTAATTTTATCTACAGCAAAGCGACTAGGACGACTTAGCTCAATTTGCCCAATAAATACATCTTTGCCTGTGAGGTTATAGGGAGCTTTTTGTAAGGTGCGTGCATCTATGCCTTGGCGATCGGCTGACTTGTCTAACGCCCAACTTGCAGAATTAGTTGCAAGACCTAGAAATATCCATCCGACAACCCAACTTAACTTACGCATTTCTCTTTTCATTTTTGTCTACAGGACTTTGGATCGCCTATTTATGCCTATTTATTAGGATAGCCAAAAGCCCAGTAAATATACGATCCATATGCGATCCCAAATAATTCTGCACCTGAAATCCATACTTAGATTTTGGGGGTTAATAATTAAGTTTTATTAAGATTTTAATGAAACTAATTCTCAATAAAATTTTCTCTAGTAGGATTAACAAAGCGAAAGTTATTGCAAACTATTTCTATTAACTAGGATGTAGAAATTAGGATATAGAAATTAGGCGCAAATTAGATTCTAGTAACTTATTCTCAATATTAAATCAACATCAAAGAAGTATGCAAATTTCTGAAAATCCTAATGTAACGACTGTTGAGCAGAATGATTGGTGGGCTGGAAATGCCCGTTTTATCGATATGTCTGGTCTGTTTATCGTTGCTCATGTTGCTCAAGCTGCACTGATCACCTTCTGGGCAGGTGCATTCACTTTATACGAAATCTCTTGGTACAGACCTGATCTGCCTATGGGTAGTCAAGGACTGATTTTGTTGCCACATCTTGCTTCTTTAGGGCTTGGTGTTGGTGAAGGTGGAGTTATTATTGATACTTATTCTTATTTTGTAATTGGTTCAGTTCATTTAATTTCTTCCGCAGTATTAGCAGCAGGGGCTTTATTTCATCTGACTAAAACTCCAGCTAGCATCAAAGGGCTAACTGGTTTTGCTAAAAACTTTCATTTTGAATGGTCTGACTCCCGCAAATTGGGGATCATTTTGGGACATCATTTGCTGTTCTTGGGCGCAGGTGCATTAATGTTGGCGGCGAAAGCAATGTATTGGGGTGGTCTCTATGACTCGAATATCCATGCTGTTCGTGTGATCACTGCACCAACCCTCGATCCACTGGTGATCTACGGCTATCAAACTCATTTCGCTAGTGTCAACAACCTCGAAGACTTAGTTGGTGGACATATTTATGTGGGAATCATGCTGATTGCGGGCGGTATTTGGCACATCGTGATGCCACCGCTAGCTTGGGCAAAAAAAGTCTTGATCTTCTCTGGTGAAGCAATTCTTTCTTATTCTTTGGGTGGTATTGCCCTCGCTGGATTTGTCGCTTCTTACTTTTGTGCAGTAAATACTCTTGCTTATCCTATCGAGTTTTATGGTCCGATTTTGGATGTGAAATTGAGTGTGACTCCATTCTTTGCTGACACGATCGCATTACCTTTCGGAGCGCATACACCTCGCTGCTGGTTAGCTAATGCTCACTTCTTCTTAGCATTCTTCTGTTTGCAAGGACATCTATTTCATGCACTCAAAGCAACTGGATTTGATTTTAGTCGAGTTGGTCGAGCGCTAAATATGAACGCTGAAGCTTAAAGCTAATTCCCCCTCCCTCTTTGGAAGAGGGAGGGAGGACAAGAAAATCTAAATCTTTTTTGTGAAAAGCAAGTTTGAGAGAACAAAATTATGGCGCTATTTCTTGGAAGTCTCCTCACGATCGCATCACTAACTTATCTAGTCAACTTTTGGTTGTTGATGTCTCTGATGCAAGCCTAAATCAAGCCTAAGTGAACAATCTCATCTATCTGCTACGAAATCACAAGAAGGTTCAATTTATGAATTCCACATTAGTCAAATTAGCTGAAAATAACTTGTCAATTTGTATCGCGCCCTCAAGGATTTTAAATCTTCTCAACTATGACTTGGTTCACTATCATTTCAAACGTTACGAAAATATCCCGCTCCGCAGTGATATTTTATGGCAGATCAAGAAAGGAACTGTGCGGACTCTGACTTGTGATGAAGATGGTAATCAAATCATTTTGGGAATATGGAATGAAGGTGATATTGTTGGCAGTCTGATGTCTACTCTTGATCCATATCAGATTCAATGTTTAAGCGATGTAGAAGTTGAAATTTTGCCATCGATTCTTTGGGAGCAAGCTTCTAGAGCGATTATCGCCCATTGTCAGCAGACGCAACAGCTACTCAGCATTACCCATTGCCGAACTATTGATATCAAGCTCAAAAAGTTTCTGATTTGGCTATCTGATAAGTTTGGCAAGCCTTGCGATCGCGGAATTAGGATTGATATAAAACTCACGCATCAAGATATTGCCGACACAATTGGCTCAACGAGAGTAACGATGACTAGAGCGCTCAATCAACTAAAAAGTGAAGGGTTGATTAGTTGGAGCGATCGCTATTTGACCCTGCATGAAGGCTTTGTTGAAAAATCATTCCCATCATTTAATTAAAAATAAATAAAATAAGGATAAATAAAACTATGGCTATTGGCTTATTTTTTGGCACTCAAACTGGTAATACTGAAAGTGCGGCTGAAGAGATTCAAAAGGCATTTGGGTCTAATCTCGTAGAACTGCACGATATGGCGAAAGCTGATGCTAGTGATTTTGATGGCTATGATTGCCTAATTATTGGTTGCCCAACTTGGAATATCGGTGAAATGCAGTCAGATTGGGAAGGTTTCTTCCCTGAACTTGATGGTATGGATTTTTCGGGTAAAAAAGTCGCTTATTTTGGTTGTGGCGATCAAATTGGCTATTCTGACAACTTTTTAGATGCGATCGGTATTCTTGAAGAGAAGATTACTGAACTTGGGGGTAAAACAGTTGGCTACTGGTCAACTGAAGGCTATGAATTTGATGAGTCGAAGGCAGTACGCGGCAATAAATTTGTCGGTTTGGCGATCGATGATACTAATCAATCAGAGCTAACTGATGAACGCCTCAAAAAGTGGGTAAGCCTACTGAAATCTGAATTTGGAGTTTAATCAAGTACATAGCCCGATCGCAAAAAGTTAGGATTAGAGTTGTTTAGGTTAATTTGATTGATGGCAGTTCAAAAATTTAAATTTATTCGATTTAGTTCTCATTCGCTTTGGCGCGATCGCTTTATCCCGACTTTGATATTGTTGACAGTGGGACTGGTGCTGACGATGGCGGTTTCGCTCTGCAAAGGAGCCGTGCCGATGAGCTTGCCTGATCTCTGGCAAGCGCTCTGTCATCAAGGACAACCGATCAACGCAACGATCATTTGGGAACTGCGATTACCACGCATTCTCGCCGCCTTGGTGGTCGGTTCAGCATTAGGACTATCAGGCGCATTGCTGCAAGGAATGCTACGAAATGGACTGGCTGACCCGTTTGTGTTAGGCATTTCTTCAGGTGCTGGGCTAGTGGCGATCGCCATGATTACACTTGGTGTGGCTCAGGCTTGGGTTCCCATCGGTGCATGGGTTGGGGCGATCGCTACGGCGGCTCTTGTCTATGCACTGGGCTACTTGGGTGGTGGACTCTCGGTCGAGCGGCTGATTTTGGCTGGTGTGGCGATTAGCTCAATGTTTGGTGCGATTCAGACGACATTACTGCTGCTTGCGGACGATGGCAGAATACAGGCAGCGCTAAATTGGCTGATCGGCAGTCTGAATGGGCGCGGCTGGTCAGAAGTAAATAATGTTGCTCCTTACGTTGGTATGGCTCTAATTGCGGGTTGTCTATTAGCCCGTCCGCTCAACTTACTCAATCTTGGTGATGATATGGCGGCGGGCTTGGGGACATCCCTAGCGCGATCGCGTTTAGCGATCGGAGCCGTGGCGAGTCTGCTAGCCGCGAGTGCGGTGAGTATGGCGGGGCTAATCGGCTTTGTGGGATTGGTTGTCCCTCATGGCGTGCGGCTGTTGGTCGGTTCTGATTACCGATGGATTTTGCCATGTTCGGCGATCGCAGGTGCATGGGTGCTGACTCTAGCGGATTTGCTGTCGCGACTGGGTACGGTCGAGCTACCTGTTGGTGCGGTGACGGCTCTATTTGGTTCCCCACTATTTATCTGGCTTCTTTATCGCCGTGGCAAGAGGAGCGCAGTATGAATTATTTTAATCATGGTGATTCCTATTCGCTGCTAGATTCCCAAAATCTATCGGGTGGCTATACCAAGCAAGCGATTGTTAGAGATATTTCGCTATCTCTGCGTAAAGGAGAATGGCTAAGTCTTGTCGGAGCTAATGGCTCTGGCAAATCGACTTTACTAAAATTATTTAGCCGTATTCTCACGCCTCAAGTGGGAACAGTTCTACTCGATGGCAAAGCAATCCATCAACAATCAGCGAAGTCAGTGGCGCGGCAGATGGCGATTTTGCCGCAGCAGCAAGTTGTCCCTGCGGGGCTAACAGTTCGGCAATTGGTCAGTCTCGGACGCACGCCACATCAACCCTGGTGGCAATGGGACTTGAGCTTAGAAGATCAAGAAATAGTGGAAGTGGCGATCGCGCAAACTCAACTAACTGAGTTTAGTGATCGCGCGGTCGAGCAGCTTTCTGGCGGTGAACGTCAGCGAGCTTTTCTGGCGCTAACACTCGCTCAAAACCCTCAAGTTCTCTTGCTCGACGAGCCAACCACATTTTTAGATTTGCATCATCAGTTAGAGCTATTGGAACTCTTGAAATCTCTTAACCAAGAGCGCCAATTATCGATCATTACGGTGCTGCATGATTTAAATCTAGCTGTGCGTTATAGCGATCGCATTGCCATGCTGAAAAAAGGTTGTATTGAAGCAATCGGTACTCCGTCCGAAGCAATCACTCCTGAAAATCTACGGCAAGTATTTAATGTGGAAGCGGTCACAATGAATACTCCCGTAGGATTACAGATTTGTCTGCTATCGCCAGTTAACTCTCACCCCCTAGCCCCCTCTCTGGGAGAAGGGGAGAAAGAAGTATTTTCTGGTTCTCCTCTCCTACGGGAGAGGACGTAAATTTTCACAAAAAAGGGCAAGCGTCAACTTGCCCTCACAATTATCGAAATCCAATCGACATCTATAAATTATATGAAACTACATCATATTCTGCTTAAGAATACTAGTTTTTTATTACTTAGCATTCCTATTTTGCTTTTATCTAAGGAATATGCGATCGCATCTGATTTATTCCCAACTCAGAAATCACCCGAAGCGATCGCGCAAGCCACACCTGTTCGAGTTACTAGAGTCCAGCTTAATCCTAAAGGCTCAGGATTAGAGATTATTTTGGAAACACAGAACAAGCGATCGCTCCAGATTGATACTTCTAAGTTTCGGATCGAAGGTAATAACTTAGTTGCTGATATTCCTAACGCAGTTCTCGCATTGCCTGACGCACAAGAATTTAAAGCTGATAATCCCACCCAAGAAATCAGCAATATCAGCATCACCCAACTTGATCCCAATCAAATTCGCGTAAATATACTGGGTAATGGCAAGCCACCGATTCAGGAAGTAACGCTGAAAACCCAAGATCAAGCCTTTAGCCTCAATCGTGACTCTGAACCTGACGAAGAGATTACGGTCACAGGGACGCGCACTGCAAGACCTGTAAGACTCACTCCTGGGTCAATTGCTGTAATAGATGCTGAAAAGCTCGATCTGACTTTATCGCAAGATTTGCGTGATGTCTTCCGTTATGAGCCGAATGTCTCTGTTGGCAGCAGTCGCCGCTATGGATTGCAAGATATTAATATCCGTGGCTTAGGTGGAAATCGGGTTCTAATCCTTAACGATGGAGTTCGAGTTCCCACTCAGTTCTCATTTGGGACACCTTCGATTGGACGTGACTATGTTGATATTGAGAGTTTGCAACGAGTAGAAGTAATTCGTGGTCCCGCCTCTGCACTTTATGGCAGCGATGCTCTAGGTGGCGTAGTTAGTTTCCGCACCATCGAGCCTGCGGATTTGCTCAAAAAGATTCCTACACAATCAGTCGTCACCAGCTTATCGACTGGTGGTGAGACAACCGATCGCAGTTTTGTGAATACGGCGGCGATCGCCTTCCGTGATGGCGACTTTGAAGGGCTGCTTGGTTACACTCGCCGCGATGGAGCCGAGGCAAGGGTTCCCACGGGTAACGAATTTGTCGATGGTCGCAGCAATGCGCGTAATAACTGGATAGGCAAGCTCAATTACAAACTAAGTGAAACTAGCAAACTTGGCTTTGCTGCTGAGATTTTTAGAAACCGTGATAACTTCACAGTTGCGGCGATTACTGCGGCGGGATTGCAAAGTCCCACAGGGTTTCGTGGGCAAAATGAAACAATCGATTACAACACATCGCGCGATCGCTTTAGCGTTTCCTATGACTTCAACGATCCTAATAGCACAGGATTTTTAAATGCTGCAAAAGTGCAGCTGTACTACCAAAATGCTGAAGTAAACGAATTTCGCGTTCAGGATTTTGTGAGAACAGGGGCAGGCGTTGATCAACGCCGAGTCCGCAATCTTACTAATACATTTCTAGATCGTGTTTTTGGTGGTGAAGTTCAATTACAAAGTCGTTTTAAAATTGCGGAAATCCAGAACCAATTGACTTATGGAATTGACATCTCTAATACTCGCAATGAACGAGTCCGTAATGGAGTCGAAAATCGCTTTAATGCGGCTGGCACAAATATTCTTAACACCAACGTTGTCGGCGCTGACAACTTCCCTGTCAAAGATTTTCCTGATTCTAATACTTTCCGTTTAGGAGTTTATGCTCAAAACGAAATCGCTCTCAGTGACACTTTCACATTGATTCCTGGAGTACGATTTGATGCTTATCAACTGAATACAAAAATCGATGATCTTTATCTTCGCAACTCTCCACTCGCCGCCGCCTCTGACTTTAACGACTCAGCTTTATCTCCTAGTCTTGGCTTTGTCTGGCAAACTGCCCCCGAATGGACATTAGTCGGTCGCTATGCTAAGGGTTTTCGGACTCCTTTATACAGTGAAATCAACGCTGGATTTACCAACCTCACCAGTCCTTTCTTTCGTTATCAAACTCTATCTAACCCCAACCTAAAACCAGAAACCAGCGACACTTTTGAGCTAGGAGTCAGAGCCAATTATCAGCAGTTTAATGTCAGCCTCACAGGTTTTTATAATAGTTACAACAACTTCATTGAGTCCTTCGCTTCTGCTGGAACTGCCACGGTGAATGGATTCCCTAATGTGAATCTATTCCAAACTCAAAATGTGGCTCGTGCTAGCACCTATGGCTTTGAGCTGAGTAGCGAGTATAAATTCAGTCCAGAGAACAATGAATTTAGTCTAATTGCAGCATTAGGATTGACTGTCGGTGACAACCTAACCACCAATCAACCGCTCGAAACCGTTGACCCAATCAAAGCTGTAATAGGTTTGCGCTATCGCGCTCCAGAAAATCTCTGGGGCGCTGACCTGATCACGACTCTAGCAGGGCAGCCGCGTCTTTCGAGTACTCGTCCTGACAATGGCTACAAACCGCAAGGTTATACAATCGTTGACCTGACTGGTTTTTATAAAATTACACCAAGATTAACGCTCAATCTTGGTGTATTCAATCTGCTCAATAGTCAATATTTTCTCTACTCTGATGTTCGTCCTCTGATCACGGCTCCTGCACCAAGCGATCTCGCCAGATTTGCTCAGCCAGGGATTAGCCTCAGAGCTGGATTGAGTTTTGCGTTTTAATTGTTTGTGTTTTAATCGCAAGCGGCGCAATGCGCCGCCTGTGACAGCTATCAAATCCTATTAGAAGAAACTAAAATGACTATCCAATTTCGACACATTATGCTGATGGTGAAGGATGTTCCTGCTGCTATCAAGTTCTATAACGAAGGCTTAGGTTTAGAGATTACTAAAGCTAGCCCTAACATGGCGGAACTAGATGCTGATGGAATCAAAATTATTATCCATGGTGTGGAAGAAGACCCTGAAACTGGAGGATCGCCAATTCTCAGTTTTCATGTTGATGATGTGCTTGAGGCGATCGCTACTTTAGAAGCTCTCGGAGGCAAACTAGAAGGGCGTATCCGCGAACCATTTTTTGGCAAAGTCGCTGCAGTTCGCAGTCCTGAAGGACATTTGTTAAGTTTATTGCAACCTAACTAGCTGTTTGGACAAGAGGGCAAAGCCCTCTTGTCCAAACATAATTTGAAAACCGTTATATTAAACTAAAGATGATTTATCAAATATTTCAATTTATGCGATCGCTAAAAACATGGGCAATTATCTTAATAGCCGCTATCTTTATTGTTTCTTGTAGCCCCGCGATTACTTCGTCAGTTCCACCTGCTACTATCGCCCCAGCTTCTTCATCTCAAGTTAAGCCTACCTCAGTCTCCAGAGTAGTTTCTTTAACTTCTCTCTCAGCCGATATTATTTATCGATTAGATAAAACAAAATTAGTTGGCATTCCGGGCAGTCGATTATTAAGACAAAATCTAGAAATATCGAAAATTACTCAAGTCAGCGAAGGACAAACACCTCCTAACTTAGAAAAAATTATTGCGCTCAATCCTGACCTAGTAATCGGAGCAGATGGATTCCATGATCGGATACTCGAAAAACTTAAGGAATTGAGAATCCGTACGTTAACTTTTAAAACGGATAGTTGGAAATCGCTAGAAGATCAAACCCGTGCGATCGCCACTGAAATCCAAGCCGATCCCACCATCCTAGTCCAGTCTTATCAAGCTTTACTCAGCACAAAATCGCCCAAACCAGAGTCAACTCTTGTTCTAGTTAGTTCTCAACCAATCCTCGCTCCTAACAAAAACAGTTGGGCAGGAGATTTGCTCACCAAGTTTCAAATCAATAATGTCGTGGCAGATTTGCAAGGAGAGAGCCCTCAAAAAGGCTATATCACTCTCTCTGCTGAAAAAGTTTTAGAAGCTAATCCTAAAGTTCTGATTCTTGTGGATATGGGCGATGGCGCAATCAATAAACTTAAAACTGAACCGTTCTGGAACAAACTCGAAGCTGTAACTAGCGATCGCGTTTATACCTTTGACTATTACGGACTGGTTAATCCTGGCAGCATTGAGGCGATTTCTAAGGCTTGTACGCAACTACAAGCGATCGTCAATACTAAAGCTTAACTATAAGTTTACTGATGCATCCATTTGAATTTGTTCATCATGAGTCAGCCCCGATTGCAACGGCTCCATGCTATTTTAAAAATCTGATCTTTTTGATAGTTATTTTCATTAAGCTTCATGTTAAGCTTTTTTTAATAGCTATTTTTATCAAGTAAAGTCCTTTTTACAAAAATTCAACTGTGAGCTAAATTATGAGTCAAGGTAAATTAAAAATGTGGGTAGGGCTTGGGTCCTATCTTCTATCTGGTGTGGCTTCAACTGTAATTGCGACTCAGGTTAACCCCGTTGCGGCTGAAAATGTTGACCTATCAGCACTACCGAAATTTCTGCAATTGCTTGCACATGGTGGTGAAGGCGGTGAAACGGCTACAACCGCAAAAACTGCACAAGGCTTTAAAGGCATGCAGACTGTAGTTACTAGAACGCAAGCCGCGATCGCGAAGGGTGATTTCAACGCCGCTAAGATGGAGTTTGCTAAATTTGAAGACTCTTGGAAGATAGTTGAAGGTGGCGTTAAAGCCAAAAATTCCAAGCTTTATGATGCGATCGAAGCGAGTGTGACCAATATAGAGAAAAGTATCGAGAGCAAAAACAAGAGTCAATCCTTGACGGCTTTACAAATGCTAACCTCCAGTATTGACGTAGCCTCAGGCACAAAGCCAGTGGCTGCCGCCGATGCAGGCGGTGAAGGTGGCGAGGGCGGTGAAGCTGCTACGCCTATAAAACCAACTGTGAAACCAGCAGTTTCTGCCGCAGGTGGGGAAGGCGGCGAAAGTGCCACAGATTCGGCTTATGGAAACGGAGACTCATTTGTAAACAAAGTTAGCGATGCTGTTCTGCTGAACGCCCTGCGTCAGGGTGGACATATCATCTATATCCGCCATGCCCAAACAGACAGAGACTATGCCGATCAGGCTGATCCGAAATTAGACCTCACCAACTGCGGAACTCAGCGTACTCTTAGTGACAAAGGTTGGGAACAGGCGAAAAATATTGGAGCTGGATTTCGGGCTGCGAAGATTCCTGTCGGAACCGTTATAGCCAGTGACTACTGTCGTGCATGGCAAACGGCTGATCTTGCTTTTGGAACCTTCAAACGTAACTCAGCCCTCAATTTTGTAAAGTCTGAAGAGTACAATGCGGCTCAAAGACTCCAGATGAAAACAGCAGTAATGCCACTATTGACAGCAATGCCAAAAGCTGGAACCAACACTGTGATCGTTGGTCATGATGATGTTTTTGATTCGGCAACAGGAATCTATCCCAAGCCTCAAGGTATGGCTTATATTCTTAAGCCTGATGGACGTGGTAAGTTTGAAATCTTAGCGAAGATGCCCGCCGAAGGCTGGATGATGCTAGCGAAATAGAATCTTACAAGAATTAGTGTGGCGCGGCAAAGCCGCGCCACACTAATTCTTGTAAGATTCTATTTCGCTAGCATCATCCAGCCTTCGGCGGGCATCTTCGCTAAGATTTCAAACTTACCACGTCCATCAGGCTTAAGAATATAAGCCATACCTTGAGGCTTGGGATA
>JANXUJ010000022.1 GCA_025356295.1 Cyanobacteriota bacterium | reverse complement strand
GCGAAGCGGCGCTTTTAAAAATTTATCTGAGTTTTGAATAAGCGCAAAGCGCTTTATTTTATGGGAAATATTCATGGTCAAGAATATTTTCATTACTAAAAGGACATTGCACAGGAAAAATTTCCGCAGGTAAACCTGTTTTTTGAATTGCTTGCCTTCTAGCTTTAATATAAACCTGGTCTAAACGACTCAGAAAGTAGTTGTAAAGTGTTTTGGATTGGAAAGAAAATTCTAGTTCATCACGAAAGTTAGAGATTTCAATTTGCCAACCTCGTTGACAATTTTGTTTCTCATCTGTCCAATGACGACAAAGTAGGAGATGGATTAGTAGCTGCTTTAAATAACTTTCTACTTTACGTTTTTGTTCTATTCTTAATGCTTCAATTTCTTCTGCTAAATGTTGCCAATCTAAGTTTGTAGTATCTCTATTGTCTAATTGATTAAATGTAGTTTCTATCCACAAATAATAATCTGTTTCGTACAATGTACGTTGTGCCAGTGTTTGCCGTGGCAGTGTTTGTGGTAGCGATTTATATATACTGTTAGTCATACTTAATCCTTTTAGATAGTAGACGCTTTGATTTTAGCATAGCAAATTTCACAAAAAGTATGGCTCATAAAGGCAACAAATCTTTTTTACCTAGCAAAGACTGCGCGGTTTGTGGCAAGCCATTTACATGGCGCAAGAAATGGGAAAAATGCTGGGACGAAGTTAAATATTGTAGCGATCGCTGTCGCCAGCAAAAGTAAATGATCAAAACTTATACACAACATCAAAAAGCTGAAACTTGGCTGGAAACCTATCGCGGTAAACGTCCAGTATTTGCCTGTGTATTGGGATTTACCGAGACAGGACTAATCCCAAATATCTCGGCCGCAGGAGCCACTCCCGAAGATCGTAAATATACAGCGATCGCTGATGCCGAATTTCTGGCTACAGGTGTAAATCCTAACTTCCCATTGCCACCGTTAGTTGCAGGAGCTTCACCAGTTTTGATTTCGCGGGCAGTTATCGCCGCCCAAGAGTTACCCCTATTTATTTTTGATGCAGGCTTAGCGATCGCCCCCACTGTTCCTGCGATCGTCCTCGGCGGGAAACCCGCAAATTGCTTAAGTACAGGTCACGCTCTTCCCATTGAAACCGTGCTGCAATTATTTGTGCAAGGCTTAGTCTGGGGAGAGAAGTTAGCACAATCAGGTGCATATGTGATCTTGAGTGAATGTGTAGTCGGCGGCACGACTACGGCTCTAGCAGTGCTGACAGCGTTAGGGATTGATGCAAAAGATAAAGTAAATAGTTCCCATTCCACTTGTAACCATGCTCAAAAATGGGAAGTTGTGCAAGCAGGATTGCAGAATCTATCTCCACAAGCAACTCCCTTTGAAATCATCGCCGCAGTCGGTGATCCGATGCAAATTGCAGTCGCAGGAATGGCGATCGCCGCAAGTCGTCATGCAGGTGTATTACTCGCAGGTGGAACCCAGATGCTAGCAGTGTACGCATTAACTAGCGCGATCGCCAATCATCAAAAATTAGTCTGGAATCCTGACGCGATCGTGATCGGTACAACTCGATGGGTTGCCGAAGATGCTACAGCCCATACAGTTGATTTAGCCTTAGCGGTCGGTGATGTGCCATTACTCGCCACCCAGTTAAGTTTTGCCAATTCTAAGTTTCCACAATTGCAAGCCTATGAGCAAGGCTTTGTCAAAGAAGGTGTCGGCGCTGGGGGAGCAGCGATCGCTTCACATCTATATCAAAATTGGACACAAGAGCAGTTATTGAGTGCGATCGAATCTCAGTTATAATCAATCACAAGTGCATCAGGAGAACAGCCCCATGTCAGCAATTACCGCGCGTGAACTAGAGATGCAAATGCCTGATGCTAGCAAACTCTTGAGTGATGAACCTGAAATGGAAAGTTCTTTGCATTATATGCAATTGTTATTACTTGTGACTTGCTTAGAATGGGCTTGGCAAGAGCGGGACGACTTTTTTGTCGGGGCAAATCTTACCATTTACTTCAGCCGTCAGCAATTAAAAAATCGCGACTTTCGCGGACCAGATTTTTTCTTGGTCAAAAATACTACCAGAGAACCTCGCAACTCGTGGGTGGTATGGGAAGAAGACGGGCAGTATCCTGATCTGATTATTGAGCTTCTCTCCGACTCTACGGCAAATGTTGATCGCACATTAAAGCGAAATTTATACTCTGAAAAATTTCATACGCCCGAATATTTTTATTTTTCGCCTGAAACTTTAGAATTTGTAGGATTTCGGTTAGATATAAATCAATACAAATTGATTACTCCTAATGTCCAGGGTTGGATATGGAGTGAATCACTTGGCTTTTTCTTAGGGATATATGAGCGTCAATTGCGTTATTTTTCGCTAGAAGGTGCGTTGATCCCAACTCCTCAAGAATCTGCGAAAAGTGAAATCTATAAAGCCAAACAGGCGAGTTTAATTGCCGAGCAAGAACGTATAAATGCTGAGCAAGCCAATCTAATTGCTCAAGAAGCAAGTAAATTGGCTGAACAAGAGCGTATGAATGCTGAGCAAGAGCGTATGAATGCTGAGCAAGAGCGTATGAATGCTCAGCAAGAGCGTATGAATGCTCAGCAAGAGCGTATGAATGCTCAGCAAGCCAATCTAATTGCTGAACAGCAGTTTAATCGTGCTGATCTTGCTGAAGCTAAGTTGCAAGAATTGCAAGAAAAAATGCGATCGCTTGGCATTGATTAGGAATAGATTAATCAAACATCTTCAGTTTTAAGTAAGCACACGATCGTAAATCTCTCTGAGTTGCTGATAATTTACAGAACGTGTATAAAGCTGTTGATAAGTTTTGTGGGCATTATTGCCCATGATCCTCATTTCTTCAGTATGTGTCCCGCACCAATGTAGACGTTCTGTCCATGCACTGACGCAATCGTGGAGAATGAGGAAACCATTATGTTCTGAAGTGATTAGTTCAGATAGAGCGCCTAAATTAGAAGCAAGTACAGGTTTTCCGCAAGCAAAAGCCTCAATAACCACACGTCCAAAAGTTTCATACCATTGTGACGGCACGACAATAGCTGATGCAGATTGGATGATGACGTTTACTTGTGATGGAGTCATGTATCCCAGAAACTGCACATTTTTTAGTCCTGCGTTATCCACAAATTCCTGCAAATTTGTTTTTTCAGGACCATCTCCGACAATCTTTAATTGCCAATCTGTCATATTCAATCCTGCCCATGCTTGTAGCAGCATAATCACGCCTTTCTCTATTGATAATCGACCTACAAATATAAATTGAGGAGTCGCAGTAACAGAGTGAGTCGAGGCTAAAATTTCTACAGGATTAATCACAGAGGGCTTCACATAAAGGCGATCGCTTCTGATGCCAATTTCTTTGAGCTTTTGGGCGGCAAAGTTGCTGGGTGTAATGAAAGCATCAACGTCTTGCCACCAAGTACGCCGCCACCGATTGAGCGTCAGCATCATCCAGACTGCTAGAGATGCGATCGCCGAGTCACGATAACAGCTATGGACAATTCCTCGCCAAGTATTTCGTCCCACACAGGCTTCACAAATTTTGCCACCTTTAAGTAAATATCCATTTAGACAGCCTAATCGAAAGTTATGGAGATGCTGGATGGTCGGAATATTTAGCGATCTCGCCGCCGCATGGATAGAGGGTGAAAATAATGGAAAGAAATTTTGGACATGGACAAGGTCAGGGATTAACTCTCTAAATTGCGATCGCATCTCACGATAAACTCGAAAATTCCAAGCTGTCTCTGCAAAAAGTTTAAATTTATCAAACTTGGAATATTCTTTGATCGTATCATTATGAACTTCAATCAAGGTAACGCGATGACCATATTCGCGTAATAGTTCAACATCAGTATCAGTTGAGACATCTTCTCCACCAGCATATTGATAGCGGTTATGAAGCATGACAATATGCAGTGATTTAGACATAGAGGCGAACTAACCAAGAAAATAACTTAACTGTGAATAGAGGAAAGCCAATCAAAACGTCATATTTATAAATATGGTAATAGAACTGAGTCGGTAAATGGTAAGGCGATTTATAATCCCAAAATATTGTTTGAAATATTGATTTTAAGTTGCCAGTTTTAGCTTTTTGGACATAATCAGAAAAATTATGAATAGGGTCTTTCTCTTCCACTAAAACCACTTTGGCGGTTCCTAAGATATAAGCTCTAAATCCTGCTCTAGTTGCTTGCAAAGTATATATACCATCCCCAGCATATTGCCTGAATTTCTTAGCGTCAGGAGCGCCAATTTTCCTAAATACTGAAGCCGCTATACCTACACAATATCCACTCAATCCATCAACATCCATGACTTCGTTTTCTAGAGCTTTAACTCTTGACCTTCCTTTAAACCCAGTTTCTACTAATAGCCCCGATTCTGATGCATAACAAGAAGCTCCCACAATTGAATCAGGATGACTTTGCAAAAAATCTACTAATAAATCTAATGTGTTTGGTTCAGTCTGACTATCATCATTTAACCAGATAAAGTATTCGGCTCCTTGTTCATAGGCATATTCCATTCCCATCGCGATCGCACCCGTCCACCACAAGTTTCCATCACCCTTGAGTATCTTTACCATAGGGTATTGATCGTGAATTGCGGCAGAAGTTCCATCGCTAGAGCCATCATCGATTACCACCACATGATACTGATCCAAATCTCCATTGACTTGTAAATTTTCTAAGCAGCCTAATGTAAGCTGCTTGCGATTATGCACGGGGATGATTATATAAACTGCGTTGTTCAATGTATTAACTAATGCTGACTAGCCATTGACCGATGTATTGGAAAAGTGGATTGGCTTCAGTGCCGATCGCTTGCAGCTCGATCCGATACATACCTGAGTTAGCAGGATTACTGCCACCTAGGGAAACAATCTCGATTTCGCGAGATTTACTGACTGAGATTGGCTCTTTAAATACAAAGCGTACTGAGCGAATTTCGCGATCGCTTATAGCCTCTTTGACTTCGATGATATTGCGACTGTTGCGATCCACAATCTTGATGTTTTCTGGATTAAAAACACTGGCAAACCCTTCAGGGTAAAAAACTTGAATTTCGGCGATCGCCTTACTTTTTGGTAAGCTAGCAAAAAAGTTGATCGCATTGAGACGCGCATTAGCACGATTGGATCTGATTGTGTAACCTAGAGTCGAGTCTTTTCCTCCTCCAAACAGCACAAAATTATTTTGAGCTTGGACTGACTGCGGCTCGAAAAGTGGATGCCCCAATGCTGTGATGGGAATTACAAGTAGTAGTAAAGTTGTAAAATAGCTGAATTTCATAAGGTTTGGAATGTTGAATGTATTTTCAGGGATCACTTTTAGAGATTATTATAGATGGCGCGGAGTGGTCAGAGTTGAGCCACACTTTCTGAAAATATAAAGTTTAAAGCGCCCATCAGTTCTTCTATATTTTGCAGCCCAAAGTATTTGATGTTCTTGGTGAATATTTCTGATTGCAGTAGCCCAAATTCCCACAATTTGCCATTAGAGACGACCCCAAAAACTTTCTTACTAAAATCTCCATTGATTTTCTGGGCTGCCATCATCTCTGCAAGGCATTGTCCCCAACCTTCTTCAAAATTGTCCTTTTTGGCTTCTACTAAAATCACATAGGGTTTTTCTAGGATTACTTTGCCTCTGAGCGATCGCTTAGCCACGATGTAGTCTGGAGTGCCTGACAGATTTTCATCATAATTTAGAGGTTGATGACTCCAAATCAGCAAATCCTTAGTATAAGAACGCCATATCTCAGTCAGCAGTGGAGAGATAATATTTTCACAAATGGCATACTCTGAATTAAAGACAATCCCTTCTTGTAGCACTAGATTAAGGCGTGAGAGAAAGGATTTATCTAAGTTAGGAATAATACATTCCACAAAGTCGCATTCTTGATAGATTAAGGCAAATTTTTGTAAAATATCAGCAATATTTTTATAATTTGTGAAAGCCATAGTATTCTCCCAACAAAGCTTGATAACAAATAGTTGCCTATTAAAACTCTAACGTATACGCGCAAGCGTTAAGATATTGATTGGTTCGTTGATGCGGTTTCTGGGTCTCTCAAATTAATGGCTGTTAAACTTGCGTTAGATGATAAACAAGAAATTCTTCGCCTCTATCGTGAGTCTGATGCTGCCACGACTCAGTTAGCGAAGCAGTTTGGTATTAGTACGAGTACAGTTTTGCGACTGCTCCAAGAGCTAATTCCTGCTGAAGAATATCGACTATTGGTAAGCCAAAAACAGGCTAAAAGTAAGAGGGGAGCGCGGACAAGTCATGATGTTAGCAATTTTCAGGTTAATCAACTTGCTTTGATTCCCGATGATTTGGCAATAGTTTTTGATGATGAAAATAATTTTGAGCAAGAGTTTGATCAAGTAGATGAACAGGCGATCGCCTATCAGCCGCTTGATATGGCTGTTGATAGCGATGATCAACTGACGCATGATGAGCTAGATCAAAATGAGCTAGACGATCTCGTTGATGACGATGAATTAGATGAAGATGATCTTGTTGATGAGGACAATCTTGATCTTGATGAAGATGATTTTTTGGACGAAGATGCTGAATCTAGCTTGACGATGTTTGAGGATTTGCATGGTAGTAATAGTGCTAGCGATCGCCTTGAGATATTGCCATTAGATAGAGCTGAGTTACCGATGATTTGTTATATTGTCGTTGATCGCATTGCCGAGATTATTACGCGTCCGCTCAAAGATTTTAAAGACCTCGGCGCAATTCCACCCGAAGAAGCCCTCTCCAAAACGATCCCGATATTTGACAATCATCGAGTCGCCAGAAGATTTTCGCATCACAATCAACGGGTGATCAAATTTCCCAGTGACTTAATCCAGATTACCAGTCCCAAGCTGGTGCAGAAAGGAATTACGCGGATTCTGTTTAGTGGTCAGGTCTACACTTTGTGTTAAGTCTTTCTCCTGCCCGTCAGAAGTTTTGGCAGATTGCCCATAGCCCAGATCATGATTTGTCGATTGACCATTTAGTCGAGGGGGCTTTGGCGATCGCTTGGGAAGAATATCCGCGCATGGACTTGGGGCATTATCGAGAAATATTTGAGCGCATGGTTGCTGATTTACGACCGCGTGTTGCTGATATCCGTTATCCGCTAAAGGTCGTGCAGGAGATCAATCAATATTTATTTGTTGAACAGAATTTTTCTGGAAATGATCATGATTATTACGATCCGCGTAATAGCTTTATCACTGATGTTTTAGATCGGCGCTTAGGTATCCCGCTATCGCTGTCAATTGTCTATATGGTGATCAGCGATCGCCTCGGCTTTCCCATGGAGGGGATTAGCTTTCCTGGGCATTTTATTATTCGTCCCCAGCATCCAGATATCGAGATTTTTATTGATCCTTACAGTAAAGGTGAAATTTTATTTCCTGAAGATTGTGCGAATAAATTGACTCAGTTATATGGCAGGGTGATCCCATTACAGCCTGAATATCTGGAACCTGTTGGTATTCGCCGCATTTTAGATCGCTTATTAAATAATCTTAAGCTGATCTATTTACGCAGCCATGAACCAATTAAGGCTCTAGCTGCAATCGAGCGATCGCTAATGTTGCATCCTGATGTACCAACTCAATGGCGCGATCGCGGGTTGATTTGTTATCAGCTTGAGCGTCATACCGAAGCAAGAATAGATTTTGAAAGCTATCTCCAACACAATCCCTCTGCTGAAGATGGTCAGATCATTATGCAACTACTAAATGAAATGTTTTAAACAAAAAAAAGAGCGCATCGCGCTCTTTTTTTTGTTTAAAATACAAGTCCTAAGACTTAGCTCTATTTTTAATATATCGGCGGACTGAATATAAACCTACCAACGACAAAATACCAAATGTTGGTGAGAACTCAAATGGTACTGGTGTCGTGATTGGTGTTAGCGGGAACCCATCGCTAAAAGCATAGTTATCAGTTTCCAAGTCAGCGGTTTTAGCCTGTAACGTAAGTCCCGTGATCCATTCGTTACTTGTCTGTGAGTTGATAGATATATAAGCGCTTTGGTTTAACGCAACGCTGTAAGGTGCAAGAGATAAATCAAAACCTGGTGTGGGTGAATTACCTGTTCCTCGGGCAATAATTACATCAGACGCGCCAGTACCGCCAACACCAGTCGTAGTGTTAGCCCCTGTCTTACGCTGAATAGTTACAACATTTCCATCGTCAATGAATCCAAAGTCAACACCAAAAAATCGCACTGGTCTGGAAAAAGTAATAGCAACTTGATTTCCACCGGCAACTGATAGATATCTAGAGACATTAGTCGCTGAAGCCGCAGCTACCTGAGCTAAGCTTGTAATACCTGAATTATTACTGCCGCTTGCTCCTGGAGGTGCAAAGTCATTATAAGGAGGATTATTGCCAGTACCGTTAAACTGGTATATCCCACCATTAGCTGCATTTAGAGTGCCAAAATTTACTGCTGCACCACTACCAATTGCCGTTTGAGTAAAAGTTAGCGTTAAAGCTCCGTTAATAGGCAAGTTTACCGTTTGGGTAATTACGTTGCCAGCTAATGAATAGGCGGATGAGTTATTGAAGTCTACAGTCACGACTGGATCGAAAGGTGCAAAACTTCCCTGATTAGTTGCAGTCAGAGCAAGGTTATTTGCACCGCTCAAACTCGTTCCTGTTCCCGCAATTCCATCAATCCCAGCGCTTAGGGACATTGTTAGAGCGTTTGCTATATTGGGAAAAGCTATGTTAGAAACTAAACATAAGCTTAATGACATCAGAATTTTTCGCATAGTTTACTCTAAGTAATAAAATTTTTTAAACTCGAAGGGCTTTGGTATAACCTACCCAAATATAACCTGACAATATCAATTACAGGGTTACCTATACTCAACCAGCCAAAAGATTTAACTGGCTGAATTAATATGCTAATATTTTTGCAAAATTATAACTGCAAAGTTATACCTGATTATAAACCATGTCATATATTCAAAGTATAGTCCACAATCTTAAGCTTATTAAACACAGAATAGCCAGTTCAAAATACACGAGATTTGGAGTTCTATCAATTCTGTTGCTACCTAAAATCAGACATATACATGGGGCACTAAAAATTGATTATGCCAACGATGAACTGATTATAATTTGTGTTCTACTCAATGGTGAACTTTACATCAAGTCTTTTATGGAGCATTATCGCTCTATAGGGATTAAACATTTTGTATTTATGGACAATGGTTCTACTGACCAGACTATCAAAATCCTCTCTTCTTATGAATCTGTAACGATTTTACAGTCAAAAGCTCCGTATCAAAGATATGAAAATACCATGAAAAGATATCTAGTTGATCGTTTCTCTAAAGGTCGATGGAATCTTTGTGCTGATATTGACGAACTCTTCGATTACCCTTTCTCAGATCGAATCAGTTTAAAGAATTTTTTACAATACTTAAACAAAAATTCTTACACTGCTGTAATTACGCAAATGTTGGACATGTTTTCTGATCAGCCACTAGCAAAGCTACAGAGTAGTTCAGATGACTCTATCAAGGATAAGTATCGCTACTACGACATTTCTAGTATTAGTAAAGAAGAATATTATTACTCTGAGCCTAAACTTAAAAGCATCCAAATGCATTGGGGCGGAATCCGCAGTAAATTATTTGGAACCAACAATGGATTAACAAAAGCTTCTTTGGTAAAGATGGATGGCAAGATCAAGACTTTTATAGTTGCACATCATACAAAAAATGCTCATGTAGCTGATGTGTCTTGTGTTTTAAAACATTATCCTTTTAATTCTTCTTTCTATACAAAGGTAAAAGACGCTGTCCAAACTGGAAGGTACGGACCAATTACTACACCCGAATATTTTGCATATTGGAAGGTGTTAGAGAGCAATCCAAATTTAGGACTTAATGTTGAAACTGCACATTTTTTATCAAGTTTAGAGCAGTTGATTGATCAAGAGTTTATTTGTGTGTCAGAGCAATATCGTGAATGGGTAAACCAAAACTCTTAAAGCAGCACTACCTATATCTGGGCTTGATCATCATAATAAGCGCTTGACACTCCTCAGCCTGAAGGCATGAGGAGTCCTGATTCAGCGAGACAACTTACTAAGTAGACTTACATGTGCGCTTACGAGTTTTTGCTACTAACAACTTCCATAACCATAAGCTGCCATCCAATATAATAATTCGGCAGGCTGATCTGACAACCAAAAAGGAGCTATTCAATCTTAGAGCTTCTCGAATTTGAGTAAGAGCCGTACGCATATCACCTTTTTTTACTAAAGAATCAGCAATGATCAAAGAATGAAATGCACAGTTACGTTTTGAGTGTGTATAAATTTTAGAAGCAAGCTCTTTAGGTAAATATGTCTGAAATATGTCAATAGCGAGACCCATATCTCTGTTGTAGGTTCCCGCTTTAACAGTATTTCCAGTCAAAGAATTAGTTTGCTTGCGATACATCGCCAATGGCTCAATTTCATACCAAACTGGATAGTAATTAGAAATCCTCACCCACATTTCCCAATCTTCAGCAGCGTAGCGTAACCGTTGATCGAAGCCGCCTATTTTTTCGTAGACTTCCCGCTTTACTACTATTGATGGAGGCTGGATTCTCTGAAATCCCGCAATTAGCTCCAACCAATTATTTTTTAAAATTCCACTTTCAGGCTGCTCCAAAACTGAAGTATATTGAGGTTCTGCATTTTCATCAATAATTACATGGCGACAAAAAGCAGCCCCTATCTCTGGAGCTTGCTCGAATCCTGCCCCTAGCTTTTGATAAAACCCTTCGCTAATCAGATCATCGCCGTGCAGAATATGAACCAACTTGCCACGCGATAATTCTATGCAGGTCTGAAAATTTTTGACATGACCAACATTAACTTCCTGTCGGTAAAATTCAACTCGATCATTTCCAATCTCTTTAACTACAGCTTCAGGATCATCTTTTGAGGAATGATCATCGACAACCATAATTTGCATAACCGCAGAACCACAATCTTGAGCAAGTACACTCGCTAAAGTTTCGCGTAGATATTTTGCACAGTTATATGTGGGAATCATCACCGACCATAAAGGACGAGATACACCCTCCGCGACTGGAAGAACTCTAGACTCAGAAGAAAGTGGATTGTTCATAACGCGGCTAAATAATCACAGCTAGTTGCCTAGAATTATCTCATGAAGGAATAGATGCGGTCTAAAAACAGACAAAATCGCATAAGCACTGTAAATACACCGATCGCTTGCCGTGGTCACAAATATATGAGTTACTCCTACTAAATTTGTCCATGTCCATAGCTTTGTGCCATCTGCATAAGTTTTGATCGCTTTGGCATATCGAAAATTTTGATGATTGGTCTCAGTGAAGTCGAGCGATCGCAGCTTGGCGACTAATTGCGAAGCTAGATCAGTTTGGGTTGGTGCGATCGCAGGATTTGCCCAAAACTGCCGAATTGCTGCCACAACTTGAGAATGATTTTTGAGCGTGGCATGACGTAAACCATCTAGACAAATGAAACTTGCTTGAGCAAACTGCGAACAGCCGATCGGGACAGTACCATCGGTACTGTTACCGATATTGCCGACAATTGAGGCAGTTGGGACTCGGGCGGCGATCGCCTCAGCGATCGGGCGGCGATTTTTGCCGAGGTCTCGCGCCATCAGTGGCAACCAACCAAATGGATCGAACAATCTAGCCAAATCTGAGCCACCGACAGGCGAGCCGAGCAGGATTAGGCTATGTACTTTCGGTAGCCATTCAGGATGATGATTTAATACTTCTAGCCAGATGAGTCCGCCCATCGAATGCCCCACAATCCGTAAGGGTAAATCAGGATGTCTGGCGATCGCTTCGATGGCGATATTCTCAACTTTTGTCACTAATGGTGCGATCGCTAGCCAAGTATTCATCAAGCCTAAGTCGGGCGTATAAACTGGATTTCTAGTTGGATTGCTAGATTCAGTTAGCGATCGGGCTAAGTAACCAATATCTCGGCTCGTATCCGCCCAGCCATGCTGGGCAAACAATATAAAATTTGGTTCTGGTGGCTGATTAGACATCATCTGATTTTATCGCCGAATCCTTACACCTCGATACATTACCGCACTTCCAGAATCAGATTTTAGATCGGCTTTAGACCTTACATTAATTTCATTAATATCCGCAATAGTCATTGACTCTTGCTCTAAAACTTGGGTAGACATCGCACCTAGCCCTTGAGCGATTTTTTCTAACGGCTGGGAAATTAATGAGCAACCGATTAAGGCAGTTACTCTCGCGACTTCTGCCATCAGATTTTCTCGTGATAAGCGTGGCAACACATCGGCTGCACCACGTCTCAACGCCCAACTATGTTCAATATCTTTGATTCGTTCTTGTCTGGGGTTAAATAATACAACTTTGATCGGAGCTTTTTGCTCATTTACCCATTGGCAAACCGATGATGATTGTAATGTCTCAGACCTTGAACTTTTAAGCCCCATATCCATCAGTAACAAATTAGGTAACTTTTGGCGATCGCAGTTTCCTAAATATTGAACTAAGTCAAATGGAGTGTTTTCCCAAACTACATCCAATAGCTGAGTTGCCAAAGCTGTTTGCCACAATTTCCCTTGCTCTTGGTCGATGTGCATCATTAAAACAGCTTTTTTTTGCTCAGCCATATGCTTTATTTTGTTTGCCCATCAAGATGAGGATTGGTGAAGGTTAGATTTTAATTAGTTCGACTAATCTAACCCATATAGCAAGCTCATTTTGTACTGTAGTTGACCATAAAGCTAAGAAAGTAGAGCGCTTTACTTTCTTAACTTTATAGTTTCCATGCCTTGTTGCCAATCAACAGGACAAACCTCATTTTCATGTATCTGCGTATGTTGAATCGCTCTGAGCGTACGCATAGTTTCATCGATGCTCCTTCCAAAGGCAAGATTATTAATTGTCGAGTGCTGCACGATTCCTGCTTTATCGATGATAAATAAGCCGCGTAAAGCAATTCCCGCAACTGGATCAAGCACATTAAAAGCTGTAGCGATCGCTTTGGTAATATCTGCAACAAGCGGACATTTGATATCTCCGCCAAGTCCGCCATCAGCAAGCGATGTTTGGATCCAAGCCAGATGAGCATATTGGCTGTCAACAGAAATCCCGATGACTTCGGTATTTAGCTTGGCAAACTCCTCATAGCGATCGCTAAAAGCAATAATTTCGGTAGGGCATACAAATGTAAAGTCTAGCGGATAAAAAAACAAGACTACATATTTTTTACCTTGATAACTAGAAAGTTTAATCTTTGTAAACTCCTGATCGACCACCGCATCGGCAATAAAATCTGGAGCAGGATTTCCTACGCGTAAAAGCTCAGACATAACTTGTTAAACCTAAATCATCCTAATTAAAGGAGCGCTTCGCGCTCCTTTAATAATAAATAATATCAGTTGCGATTATTGAGCTTAATGTTATTCTAAACAGCAATCAGCTTTCTAAATTGCACCTATGTCACCAGTAAAAGAAGCTCCATTGGCGATCGCAAATATAGCAAATCTAAACGGAGATACACAGCACTGTACCACCGTAGAAAGACCTTGGGGATCATTCACCACTCTAGAAGAAGGACGTGGTTACAAGATTAAACGCATTGAGGTGAAATCTGGACATCGTCTCAGTCTGCAAATGCATCACCACCGCAGCGAGCATTGGATCGTAGTTTCAGGGACAGCAAAAGTGACTTGTGGTGAACAAGAAACGATGATTAGCACCAACCAATCAACCTATGTTCCTAAATGTACGGCTCACCGCCTCGAAAACCCTGGCATCATTCCTTTGATCTTGATCGAAGTCCAAAATGGTGAATATTTGGGTGAAGATGACATTATTCGCTTCCAAGATGACTATGCGCGTCATGAAAAGAAATAAAAACTAATAAATAAAAACCATCATAAATAAG
>JANXUJ010000008.1 GCA_025356295.1 Cyanobacteriota bacterium | reverse complement strand
CCCGTTATGCAAGCGACCCACGCTTCTAGTTTTGGTTTTTAACTATTCTAAGCTACATAACATCTAAGTCAAATGTAGTATTTAAATTAAAAAATGATTGCATACTATATCTTTTCTTAAGATACCTAAAATCTTAATTCCATTCTCTTTTCTCTAGTTCTGTCTGCGGCAACAACAAGCTAGCTTCTATCTCTTCTCTGATACTAGGAGTGACTTCACAATTGCTATTGAGGCAGTCAATTAGCAATTGGTTGGCAACATAATAACTTTGTAATACTATTTGCTGATCAGGATCAAACTCCCATTGATCGCTAATATCGCGATGGCTAGCAATCGACTCCTGCAACTTCTCGACCCAAGCAGCATAGTTGTTTTGACACCACTTCTCAAAGTTTGCCTTAGTGTAATTATTATTGGGTAATTGATCGCTGAGTTGTTGCAAAGACTTATGAAATCCTATATCTACAACCATCCCTAAAATATCACTAAGAGATTCCGCACAAGCATGAACATAGTTAAAGTTTTTGCTCTCTTTCAGGACAGATTTTTGTAATAGATTGTCCAGAGCCATATCTAAAAAAGCACCTTGATTTAGAGTGCAAGCTAGAGCAAATTGAGGGGCAAGATGCGGTGCACGAGTCAAAGATAGATAGAAAGCGCGTTCGGTGGCAGGTTTATTTTGAGATGGATTGTTGAGCGACTTTTGGCTTGCCCAAGTCAAAAACTCTTGCAGATAAGTGTCTTTAGAGACAATCGCATCAATTTGTTGTTTCATTAATTGCATCAAACCATCAGCACTGCGGAGCATACTGGCGGTTAGTAAAAATATTTCTCGCCAGTAAGGATCAGTAATGTGAGCGACAAGTCCATTTAATGACTCTCCTAAACAATGGAGATTGTGACTAGCGACAATCTTTCGGGCTGTGAAATACTCTTGCAATGCTAGATAAGAGAATGAGAAGATACCGCGCGCACGTTCTGCTAATATCCCATGTTGAGACTCGATTGCGCGTAGTACTGCTTCACTTGCTTCGTGTATTTCTTCAGGATCATGGCTTGCCTGAGGGATGTTTTGGATATAGTCAGCGATATGCTGCTCGATTACATTCTGGGCAAAAAAGTATTGCTTTTGTTCAAAGGTAGCACAAGCAATCTGACTCAGCAATTTCAGCTTTTGAGGTAATAAAAATCCGTGATATACCTGATCTCGCTCGATTCCGTTCGACTCATCCCATTTCCCTAGTAGCAAATCCATCCCTTGCTTATAAAATTCTGCTTGTTTATTGGGAAATCGATCTTGGCGGTGAAATATAGAGCAGGCGAGATGCAAAAATAGTGGCGTGGTGATTAATCGCCGAAAGCGCCAATTTTCGGGTAAATCCAACTTTTTCATAAACTCCGATGAATTTATGATTCCATCTTTAGCATTGGTATTGCTAAATTCGACAAACCATTTTTGAGCAAATGCAGTGATTTGGGCTTCACTAAATGGAGCAACTTCCACATCGGTAAATCCTTTGAGAGAGAGTCTTTGCGAAGCAGTCCGACAAGCCGCTACAAACTGATTTTTATGATACTTCTCAAAGAATCGGCGAATTTCATTCAAAACAAGATGCTCTTCTTCGTGCAGCACCTCATCCATGCCATCAATTAATAACAAGACGCGACCTTCTTGCAAGAGCTTTTTAATCACTTCTAAGTCAGCAAGCCCTGCGGTGATAAATTCTTGATGGATATATTCTAATAAATTAACTTGATGGCGATCGCGACAGCTTTCGGCAAAGTCTCGCAAGGGAATAAAGATGGGAACTTGACCTGCTGCAAAGCTTTCACCATTATTTTCACGATTACATTGATAGGCAAGATACTTTAAAAATGTAGATTTACCAGACCCTGGTTTGCCTAATATGCGTAGCTGGCGATATTTTTCGACCGCTTGCATACCTGTAATTTGACTTTCATTGATTTTCCCGATGCCAAATCGATCGATGTCTTCGGGTGTAAGATTGTCAAGTACATAAGATTCTAATCGTTGCTGACTAGCGACTTGTTCTAAGATATTTACGTCAATATAAATTTGGTCGATAGAGACAGGACGGTTAATATCTAATAACTGCAAGATACCGCATTGATGATTGATTTTTCCGTGTCTTCGCGATCGCACCGTCTTGACAAGCAAATCAATTTCAATAGCTGCTATGTTTGTAGATTCTAGGTGAAAATTGTTCTCTAGATTGCTTCTATCATTAGCAAAATCCACGCTTTCTGCGGGTGGATCGAGGGCAATATCTCGCCAATCTAAGTCTAATCTTGCACAAATCTCAAAAAACGTAAATCGCTCAATCGCCTGAGACGCGAAAAAACGCCAAATCGGTTGGCGAGTTTTAATACCTACTTCTGTGGCTAAATGTTCCTGAGTCCAACCTTTACAGGCAAACTGTTGTTTGGCTTTTTTAATCCCAGTTGCAGATGCTTTTAGCGATCGCTTTGCCATAGGGAAACTCGCAGATGTATATTTATTGAAAATTTAAGTTCGTCATGTAAATATCTACATGACGAACTTAAATAGACAGTATGAGTGACTTCCTCAATAATTGCTTATACCTAACAATTTATTTATATTTCATGAGTATTCACTCTCGAATCAACTCTCTGAGTATGCACACTACGCGCACCAACACTGGCTCCTACCATCGCCGCAGCTAGCCCTAGTAACGAACCAAACGTAAAAGCCCAACCAGCCTTAGCCCCATTTCCTGCCACATCGCGCGTTTGTTGGGCGCTCAAAGTCGGAGTCGGACTTGGTGTTGCTCCAGAGTTTTGGTTAACTCCGCCAGAAGGAATATTTCTGCTCACATCAGGAATAGTAATTCCATTTTGTTGAGCTTGATTAGCGATATTCCCAGCATTCATAGCAACTAAACCAAAAGCACCAGACACGCCGCTTTGAGATAGATGTCTATTTAGCTTGCTCAGCTAGACATTGGTCTTGAATTTTGCTCTTGCAAGCTTTAAATTCAGTTGCCAAACGCTTCTCTTGCTCGTGGCTGAAGTTGCTCTTGATACGAGGGAACATATCATTCTCTTCCTCTTCCACATGCTGATTTACAGCATTCATCAAAGCTACCACTGCGGTTTTAAATTGCTCAGTATCAGCGGTATCCATCTCCTTGATCTGCTCAAGCACGCGCTTCATCTCAGCTTGCTCGTCATACAACTTTTGCATATCATTGTAATATTGACGCACCGCAGGATATACGACTTCTTCTTCAGCTTCAGCATGAGCTGACAAATCCTTATACAGTTGTCCAAAACACTCCTCCAACTTGTGAGGATCATTGCTGTTTTGCATCTGTTTAAAGAGAGACGTCACTTTAGTATGATCAAGTCGGATCAAGTCGCAAATACCAATCTCATTGTCAGTATGCGTGATTAGACCACCAGCAATTCCACTCACGGCTGCCATCGCATCTTGGACTCTTGCCCATAGCCCTTGATCGGCTTCTTGCCCTGTCAGTTCCTTGGTACTCAAGACTTCCATGATGCCTTTGAGTTGCTCTTGATGAGCGCGATTCTCAAAGTTGACTGTGTTTAGAGGAGTAATCGCCACCGCGATGTCAGCTCCGATCACCTGCCCTGCCTTGTGAACCAAAAGCCCTGCCATAGTCTGACTATGCTTAAGAAGTTCATGCTCCGCAACCTTCTCAAACAAGCTCAGTTCCGAGCTTTCCATCGCTTCGGTCGCTTTCTCGATCATCTTGCGTACACTGGGCTTCACTTCAGCCTTGATGCCATACTGCACGATTACTGTATTAATAATCCCCAAGTTCTTTTGATCATCTTTTAGAAAGCTTTCTAAACGGTTAGAAATTTCTCGATCAGGACAGGCTTCGATCAAAGCTTTTTCATTAGCAATCAGCAAGTTCTGAGTTGCTTCCATATCGGCAAGTTTGACTGCGATCGCTGTGCGCCTGTTATCTTCGAGTGTTACTGACATTTAATTACTCCTTGTTGTAAATATTTCTTGATTTCTTGATTTCTTGAATATCTTGAACAATTGCTCTCGATAAATCTATAAAAATCTATAAAGTTGTGTGGAGAATTTCTCTATACAGGTAACATGACAGAAGAATGTATTAGTTCTTGAGTGATTTGATTGACCTGCTTTAATACGAAACAAAGTGTAACAAGTAACTTTAAAACCGAGATCATAGATCGTCCACAAAACAGATAATCCACGATCTCGGTTTAGTTTTTACAAAGCAAGTAAAGGTGGCAAGTTAACTTAATGCCTCAAAGATGTAGAAGCTCTGTCCCAAGCATCTTTTACCGCATGTTTAGCTTTTTCCCAAGTTAGATTTCCAGTTTGATTGGCTTCATAATCACGCTTTAAATCTGTCTCAACTTGGCTATAGTCTCGACCAGAATGACCATAGCGATCGTACCCTTCATAGCCAGTGCGATAAGCAGGCTGATAATCTTCGTAAGAAGTACCTTGCTCAACATACGGACGCGAAGTGTAGTTGTCTCGCCAATGATTGTCTTCAAAAGTTGGATTAACCTGCTCAGCTGTACCTTTACCCGCTAAACCACCAACTACAGAACCAATCACGGCTCCAACTACTGCACCGACAGGACCACCAACTACGCCACCGATTACTGTGGCAATAGTTCCTGCACTTGCGGCTCCGACACCTGTTCCCACAGGATGCGCTCCTGGCTCTCCAGAGAGCGGATCACGGTTAGCGTCTTTTTGATCAGGGTTGACATCTTTTTGATCAGTTTGATCTTGATTATGATCAATCATATTATCTTCCTCATTTTTAGGGTGTAAATTGACATGACTTTCTAGAATGGGTTTTTCCTAGTGAGTTACATTTTTAATTGCATTTGTTCAATTATGTAGGATTTAAAACATTTTTAAAAGCCCTACATAAATCCTATGCTTTTTATTATACTAATTTGATTTTTTAGAGATTTTTATTAATTATTAGAAGTTGTTGTAACGATTTAAATGATTTTAAAACATCTTATACAATTCATTCAATTTTAAATTTTACTTATACATGATTTCTAACATCAAAGTGCAAAACTAATTATTAATCAGTAGCTACTGATTAATAGTATTAGATAAGTTAATAGTATTAGACAAGGAAAAAAAGTCATGATGGTAGCACAACAAAACAAACGGGCGATCGGTACTTTTTCTAATCATGCTGATGCAGAAACTGCTTTGCGTGAATTGAGAGATAGCAACTTCCCGATGAATCAGGTCTCTGTGGTCGGACACGATGTTGATCGCAACTCAAATATGGCTGGAGCCGACGGAAGCGATCGCTTTTCTGATCTGAATAATAAAGAAGGGAATAGAGCCGATGAAGGTGCTAAAACTGGTGCAACGGCTGGTGGTGCTGTCGGTGGGCTGACGGGCTTGTTAGTCGGCTTGGGTATGGTAGCGATTCCTGGTGTGGGCCCTGTAATGCTGGCTGGCGCAGGTGTAACGGCTTTGGCAACGGCTCTAACTGGTGGTGCGATCGGGGCTGCAACTGGCAGTATTGTCGGCGGTTTAGTTGGCTTAGGCATTCCTGAAGCTCAGGCTAAAAAATATAGCGATCGCCTCGATCAGGGCGACTATTTGGTGATGGTGCAAGGCTCTGATGATGATATCCATCGGGCGCAGAATATCTTGAGTCATCGTGGAATCGATGATTGGGGTATCTATGACGATGACGATAGAGATGCTCATCCCAATAATTCAACTAGAACAGGCAATTCCAATCTAGGTTAAATCCTGATCTCGATGGTTACTGCATATTTTACTCGGCAAAACATGCAGTAACCATCGCTCTTTCACTTTTCCGCAAACACTGTAATCACAAATTCACAAATTAATAAAATGAATAGAAAAGTAGTTTCCTCATTCTTGATGGGATTTTTAGTCGTTACTGTTGGTGCTTGTACTGAGGCTAGGACTAGTGCCGATGCTCCTAGCTCGGTCGATCAAAAGTCGCCAACGGCGATGGCTTCGACATCAATGGCTCCGACAGCAATGGCTAAAAGCACCGAAACCGCTAAAGCTGATGCTCAGAGTGACACTCGCGCTAAACAGTTAGATGCTGATATTCGCGCCCGCGAACAACGTGGTAATGCTATGGGCGATGCTCAAAATCGGGATAATGGTGATCTAGCGAGTGAAGTGCGGAGCAAGCTGGAAGCAAATATTCCTGGTGGAAATCTTACAGTTGCCTCTAAAGATGGAGTTGTGACTGTGGCAGGTTCAGTTTCTAATCTCGATCAGCTTAACAAGATTCAGAAGTTGAGTATGGAAATTAAAGGCGTTAAAAGTGTCATTGTCAAGGCTACCGTCACTTCCACGCCAAATTAGTAGTTTATTAAAATAGATGACATAAAGCTCCACCTATTTTTGTAACACTTTATTTCGTAGTGAATCAAGTTAATCAAATCACTCAGGAAATCAAACGTTCTGCTGCTTTTGTAAATACATAGAGAACTTTCTAAACTTTTCTATTATTAAAATCGCGAGAAATCATATGCCTAGACTTGTAGGAAAGAAGAGTAATCCTGCCTTATATGCGGGTTTAGGTTTGCTTACAGTTGCAATTGTAGCAGTGGCTTTAGAGTACTTTGGCGTAATTGACTACATTCCTAATTTTGGAAAAGAGACTAAACCAGCCAATACTTCTATTAACCAACCTGTACGAACAAAATGATTTTAGAGGGAGGATGAGGAGGCTTTGCACTCTCTTCATCCCTGATCAGGTACTTAAAGAGAATAGGAGAAGATTTGTAATGCGTAATGGCAAAGGGATGATTGGCAAGCCTATAGTCGCTTACGACTCTGGGGAAAAGTTTAACAACATTGTGGACTTGATTTTTGATCAAGAGAATAATCTATTATTAGGATTTCTCGTTGATGAAGGTGGTTGGTTTAGTAATGCATTGGTATTACCTTTGAGGAATATTCAGGCGATCGGTGCAGATGCCGTAATTGTGGGTTCTACAGATGCGATCGCATCTGCTAGTGAGTTCCCCGCAATTCAAAATATTTTAGAAAGAGACAACGTACTAAAAGGTACCCGAATCATGACTGTAGATGGTCGTGATTTGGGTACAATGGTAGACCTTTACTTCGACGATACTAGTGGAGCAATTGAAGGATATGAAGTGTCTGGAGGCATGTTTGCAGATGCTTATTCTGGTCGCTCTTTTGTGCCTGCTCCCGACACTCTTAAAATCGGAGAAGATATAGCATTTGTGCCTTCGGAAACGGCTGACCTGATGCAAGAACAAGTTGGTGGCATCAAAGCAGTCATGCAAACTGCGGGTGAAAAAGTCCAAGAGATCGCTCACACTGCGAGTGAGAAGGCTCAAGAAGCGGCTCAACTAACAGGAACAAAATTGCAAGAAGCCACTCAAAAGGCGAGTACAAGTTTTACTAACGCAGTTATCAGTCCTGAAGAACAAGAGAAGTTTGTATTAGGTAAAATCGCGGAACGCACCGTCAAAACCCCTGATGGCATAATTTTAATTCAACAAGGACAGGTGGTGAGCGAAGCGCATATCCTTGCGGCTCGAAATTGCAACATGATCGATGAACTCTATCACGCGACAGGTGGCAGTGTAAGAGATAAATTGGGAGAGAGGTTTACTGATGCTGTGACCAGTATGAGTGCTAGTGCGAGTATCGAGCAGGCTCAAGGTCGGCGTGTTAATAAAATGATCTTTACTCCTGAAGGCTCAGTTGTGGCTGTGGAAGGACAAATTGTGACTCCACAAGTAATTGCGAGAGCGAAAACTCATCATCAAGAACAAGCTCTGTTAGAGGCAGTTGGTTTAACTACAGGAGAAGCCTTAAAAACCACTGGCTCTGATGTGGGACAACAAGTTAAAGATGGGGCTAAGGGGCTGTGGGATCAGGTTAAAGAAACTGCGAGTAATCTGCAAGAGCATGGTACTCAAGCTGTGGAAGACAAAAGAATCAAAGGTGCTTTAGGTCGTCCTGTCACTCGTGTTATTCTTGATCGCAATGATGAAGTAATTCTCAATGTCGGAGAATTAATTACGCATCAAGCGATCGCGATCGCGCGTCAAGCTGATGTACTAGAGATATTACTTGACTCCGTTTATACAGTAACTCCAAACCTCTCGCTCGATGAGTTGCGCGCTCCTGAAGCAGGTAAAGCAGCTCTAACTTAATCCAATCTAAAAAGATAAAACAAGATAAAAAATGAGAACAAAGGGCTTAAGCCTCTTGTTCTCATTTTTATTTTACCAAATCAGAAAAAACTATATGCACTAATAAGAATCTTAAGAATAATTAGGCGATCGCGCCTCTCAATCCTTAAGCTGCTATTAAATTTATTTGTAATCAATCAATTCATTCATTAAATCAAACATAACTATGGCAAATTAGATGGGATGTAATCCAAATAATTCATGCATCCAATAATCCATAAGAGCATCAAGGAATAGACTATGAAACTTAATCTTCTAGTTGGTCTCACTCTATTAATGATTGGTAATGTTGTTACTAGAGTAGAAGCAGAACCAGTTAATTATTCCCAATGTGGGTGGGTGAAAGATTGTGCGATCGCTGTCAACAAAAAAGAGCCCGTCAAAGAAGTTACTAAATCTGTAACACCTGCGACAAGTTCAGAAAAAGTTGAAAGCACTACGCAATTATCTGAGCAATTACCTAATGGGAAAGAGTCAACAGTAGCTGTCTTGACAGCTACATCTCAAGGCAGGGCTTCTATCCTCAAAAGCTCTGGAAATTCTATTTCGCAACTCACCACTCCAACCGACAGTAATGGTAATCCTTTATTTAGGGCTACTCGTTCGGGTCCTAGCTATCTAGGTATTGGGGCTAACTTTGGCGTAACTGGTGGAAGTGATTTAGGTGGTACGAGCTTTGCGATTATTAGCAAACTTGGTCTGACTGATATTGTATCCGTACGTCCCAGTGTTCTCATACTAAGAGATTTTGCAACTATTTTAATTCCTGTCACTTATGATTTTGCACCTCAACAGCTTATTAGTGATTTCCAGTTCTCTCCCTATTTAGGTGGCGGTGTAGCGATTAATACAGGTTCTAACAGTAGTGTTGGCGTCTTGGTTACAGGAGGTGTTGATATTCCTCTGTCATCTAGATTTACCATCAACGTTGCTGCAAATCTGGCCTTTTTGCGGACAACAGATTTAGGCATTTTGGTTGGTCTTGGCTACAACTTCTAGGTTTCGATACGCGAAATATCAAGACTAGACAGGTAGATTTTAAGCTTTTAAAGAATTCTAAAATGAATACCATCACCATAATTTAAGGAGATTTAATCATGCAGAAAATCAATATTGGACTAACCGATACACAGCGACAAGGTTCGATCGAGTTACTCAATCGCGATTTGGCAGACAGCTATCTACTGCTGGTCAAAACCAAAAAGCATCATTGGGATGTGGTGGGACCGCAGTTTATGACTTTGCATAAGTTATGGGAACAGCATTATGAAGCTCTCACCATCAATGTTGATGCGATCGCTGAACGAATCAGAACGTTGGGTGGGTATCCTGTGGGAACGATGGAAGGATTTTTGAAAATCTGCTCTCTCAAAGAAAATGCGGGCAGAGTTCCGACTGCGACTGACATGGTATCTCAACTTCTAGCCGATCATGAGCAGATTGTACGGAATTTGCGTGAACATATTGAGAAATGTAGCACCAAATTTAAAGATGATGGAACTGCTGACTTTCTTACGGGTTTGATGGAGCAGCATGAACAAATCTCATGGATGCTGCGGTCTTTCATTGAAGGTGAAGCGATCGCTTCCGATGGTGCCAAGCCAGAACTTGATAAGAAGATGGTTGGAGTTTAGTTACTATTCATCTTTTTAAGCCCAAAAAGTGTGAGGCGGCG
>JANXUJ010000006.1 GCA_025356295.1 Cyanobacteriota bacterium | reverse complement strand
CGCCGCCTCACACTTTTTGGGCTTTATGTCTTAATACAAGTGACTAGAACTTTATGATTGTTTTTCTTGAACAAACAGTAAAGGGATAAGTGATATCAATCGCAGAATCGCAGAGAGAGAAAATATGCCGAAAATCCCTTCATAATGGGCATATTGCGCTAATGTGCCACCTGCGGTTGTGCCTAAAGCGCTACCCACACCTGCAACTGCGGAAGCGATCGCGAAAAAAGTTGCCTGATGTCGGATCGGCGCGATCGCAATCTGAATATTGTTAGTTCCCAAATCAATGGCTGCCCACGTTCCGCCTAAAAACAGATGGAAAATCAGTAAATATATCCATAACTGATCTTGAACCTGTACCATTCCAGTCAATAACCAAAATATGGGCGTAATTGCGATCGCTAATCCTGCAAATATTAATAACGGTCGATTGCCAACGCGATCGCTTTGTCTTCCCCATACCAACAACATCAACATATTTGCACCACTAGATAGACTGTTAACTAAAGTTACCCAAGTGATATCGACCTTGAGGTTTTCTAACATATAAAGATTAAAAAAGGGAGTGCTGAGATTAACGGCAAATCCCCAAAGTCCAAAATAGATGAGAAAAATGATTAGATTGCGATCTTTAAAAGGAGCAATGAGATTGTTGAATAGATACTCTTGATGCTTTTCTGGCAAATCTTGTGGCAAAGTATCAAAATTATTAATTTGATACTTTTGAGGATTAATATCGATCATAAAGTGCTGACAGATCAAACTCGCTAAACCTGCCAAAATACTGATGCTAAGGACGATGCCATAACCTGCGATCGCTCCACCTTGCCAATGGGAAATCACAAAACTAGCGATCGGTAAACAAAGGAAGCTAGCGATATTACTCACAATATTGCGAACACTATAATAGCGACCGCGCAACTTTGGCGGAACTAAAGCGGCTAGCCAGCTCATCCACGAAGCGCTGCCAAGCGCCGCTAATATATTGGAAACTACTACCAAAGCTAGAGTCAAATATACCAAATGGCTTGAGAAATCAGGATTTGCACTTCTAAAAATAATCCCGATTAATAGAATCAGCCAAAGTAATCGAGAGGGTAAAAATGTCCAGATTCCATAGTCATGACGACTATGGGAACGGTTAGATAATAACGCACCAAGTGGCTGCAAGAGATTGGCGATCATGGGCAGAGAAGCCAACATGCCAATCTCAAAGGGACTGGCTCCTAAATCCAGCAAAAAGCTACTGAGTAAAACTCCTCCAGTGATGTTACTAAAAACTGTGGATAAACCACCATCAATAGTCGAGGCTCTCAAGCTAGTACGAACCGATATTTTAATTTTTTTGTCTGTATCTTGAGCATACATTTCGAGCATCAAAACAAACCTACAATGATATAGAGATAAACTCTGCCGTTATCGTAACGCTTGGAAGCGCATCGACCATGACCTCACCTCAAAAACTTAAACATACTCGCTTCAAAAGTAAGCTTCCTTACCGATGGAGAGTGCGATCGCGCTTAATTTTATCGGCGATATTTGCTCTCATAGTGTCGTTTTTGCTGCCATCTACATTTAGTCTATCCACGCGCATTCTTTGTATATGGGATACGGGGATGATTAGCTTTTTGGGATCAACTTGGATATTAATGGTGAAAGCAATTCCTAAAACTATGCGCCGTAATGCTCAAAGTCAAGATGAAGGGCGTTTAGTTATTTTAGGCTTAATTATTGCGGCGGCTAGTGCTAGCTTATTAGCGATCGCCTTCATCTTAAAAGAAGCAAAAGGGCAGGAAATCAATATTGCAATTCCTCATGTGATTCTGGCTGTGATCACGATTATCGGGTCATGGTTACTGGTGCATACTATTTTTGCGATGCACTATGCTCACGAATATTATCAGGATCACCAAACTGAAAATGACACTAAAGCGGGCGGACTAGATTTTCCTGACGATATTGAACCAGATTATTGGGATTTTTTATATTTTTCTTTTGTGATTGGTATGACCAGTCAGGTTTCCGATGTCGAGATTACTTCGCGATCGCTCAGGCGTTTAGCTTTACTGCACAGCATTCTCTCTTTCTTTTTTAATACAGCGATCGTAGCCATGAGCATTAATATTCTCGCAGGTTTAATTCAATAAATTAGCACTATAGCCATAGTTACCGAGCCATAAGAGAGTTGCGCCGCAACTCTCTTATGGCTCGGTAACTATGGACATTCGCTTTATCAGGCTTATGCTTAAGCGCATTGCTAAAGCTTCCTAAGATACCAAGTGGGTTCTATATAAATTTTCCTATATAAATTGAAAACAAGAATTTTATATCCCTAATCCAGTCCGAGATCGCTGAGTTGAAATCATGTTCAAATTAGTTGTCAACAGGAAACTGGTCAAGCTGGCAATGACGATCACGGGAACCATAGCCGTATCCGACAGAACGCTAAGAATCACTGTCGTACTGATTGGAGTTTTGGTAATAGCAACATTTACTGCTGCCATCATGCACACCATACTAATCGTAGGATGAATCTGAGGAATCCCTAATGCGATCGCCATTCCTATTGCCGACCCAATGTAAAACAAAGGAAAAATAAATCCACCGCGAAAGCCAGAATGCAGAGTACAGCTAATTGCGAGCATTTTTGCTACCCCAATCAGAAGTAGAATCATCACTCCATAGGTAGCGCCATTGTTAATTATGGTCTCGATTTCCTTCTCACCAAAAAAAAGTGTTTGTGGAAATAAAAGAGCAATTAAACCAATAGATAGACCGCCTAGAGTTGCTAGCAAAACTACGCGATGTTCCAGATGATGAGTCACTAAACCTACAGACCGAAAGATCAAGACAAACAAAGCCGCCACAGCCGCGCCTATCGCTCCTAGCAATGCTCCTTCCCCTAAGTTTACCAATGTTAGAGGTGGAATAGAGGTGAAATGATACATTCCTCCAATCGATAAGCCTGTAGTCAATCGAAATATTCCAAAGCTCATCACCGCCGCTAATGTTGCGGGAATTAGTGCTTCATAATACTCTAACCCTCGACGGTGTGGTAATTCCAGCGCAAATAGAGCGCCGCCTAAGGGAGCACCGAAGAAGGCTCCTAATGCTGCTGCCATTCCACAAAAAGTAAGAATACGGCTAGAGCGTAAGTCTAGGGATAACTTTCCAGCTAGCCAACTACCTAAGCTACCATTTACTTGAACCAAAGGCGCTTCGGGTCCTGCACTACCACCCGCAACAATTGAAAATAATGAAGCAACCACCATTCCTGGAGTTTGTCGAATGTCAATGCGTCCAGGATCATGGACTTTATCCACAATCAAGGATACTTCGCCAGGCAGCCCCATATAGTAGAGAGTTAATCCTACAAGTAAGCCACCTAAGCTAGTAGCAATCCAAACGTAATTCCAAGGGAGAAAGTTTTCCGAAAAGAAGGGAGTTAGTACCTCTGGAACTGTATGCCACACAAAGTGCATTGACACTTCAATCAGAAAATAATAGACAGTGGCAACGAGTCCACCGCCAATTCCGATCGCGGCGGCAGAGAGAATCAACTGTTCGTAGGGAAGCTCTCGGCCGCCAATTGGAGCATTTGACAATTCCGTTGTGGAATCATGGACTTGAGTTGTGGATGACATAAATTTCCATAAACTTATTGTTATTGCGAACCGATGACAAACCGATTATTAGTGACCAGCAAATGCGGGATCTTCTGCCATTTCTGCGGCTGAGATTTTGGCAGGTTCTTGGAGAATAAATGCACAGAGAAAACAAACAATAATTGCTGCACAGCCCAAGAACTGGAAGAAGACCTGATTGCCTTCATGGGTCTGGGGTAATAAACTATAGGTTGTGGCATAAATTACTGAACCTAAACTGCCATAGGCTCCAATATTTCCCGTAATTTGTCCAGTAACGCTCCGCTTTAGCAAAGGGGCAATTCCAAAAGTTGCTCCAGCCGCACCAAAGACAAAGAAAGCGCAAAACATCGTAAGTGCGATCGCGCCAACCATTAACCAAACATTACTGATTAGGCTCATCAGCAAATAGCCAAGCCCTACGCCACCAATCAGGACAGTTAGTGTCCATTTGCGGCTACCGATGCGATCAGAAATGAATCCTCCTGCTGGACGAGAAACCAAGTTCATTAGCGGATAGCTTGCTGCGATCGGACCCGCAATATTATGTCCAATACTAAAAGTATGTTCAAAAAATTCTGGTAACATCGAAACTACTGCTAGTTCAGACCCAAAGCTGACAGCGTAGGCTAAGTTCAGCACCATCACTTGGCTCATTTTATAACGTTCGCCGCGTGGATAAGTCTTTAGTCCAGACATTAAATCACGGTTTACATTCCAAGTCGAATAAGACTGGATCAAAAACAAGCCTAACAAAACAGCCCAAACTACATACATCATCGATGTATCAATAAATTTGACCAGTGTAAGTCGCCAAGCAATTAAGCCCATGGCACAGAAAAGGGGAAAACTGGAGAGAATCAATGCCCAAAAGCTGGGAATGCTAGTTACTTCCATTCCTCCATTCTTAGCAGGACGTTGATAGACTGTATCAGGGGGAGTATCCTTTACATTAAAGAAAAAATATACGCCATACGCAGCCGAAATTATTCCCGTCAAAGCGATTGCGAACCGCCAGTTAGCTTGACCTAGAGCCAGAAAACCAGTTGCCGCTGCTAATAGTGGAAGCATTGCTTCAGCAGCAAAGGAGCCAAAGTTTCCCCATCCACCGTAAATACCTTGAGCAAAGCCAATCTCCTTGGGAGGAAACCATTCGGCTACCAACCGAATACCAATTACAAATCCCGCACCAACGATACTCATTGCAAGGCGGCTAAGGACTAGCTGATTAAAGTTTTGGGCAAATGCAAATGCTAGGGTGGGAACTGCGGCATAAACTAGCAATGCAGAATAAGTTAAGCGCGGTCCAAAGCGATCTAGCAGCATCCCAATAATAATTCGAGCAGGAATTGTCAAGGCTAGATTACATAAACTAATTGTGCGAGATTGAGCTACAGATAATCCCATCGACTCTCGCACTGTAGTCACAAATGGAGCGTAGTTAAACCAAATCACAAAAGTCAGAAAGAAAGCAATCCAAGCGAGATTCAGAGCTCTATATTTACCTCTGAACGACATAAGTCCTTGAAGCATATTAAGCTATCCTCACAATATTTGCAGTTCGGTAAAAGAGTGCTTTACTCTGTTGTGATTGGAGTCTAATCCAGTAAAAATGGCAAAAATGTATCCTATCAATCTTTTTATCTTAAGCAATTAATGAAATGCATTGATTAATTGCAGTTTTTACATTAGGCGATCGCTATTTTTGTTAAGACATAAACCCAAATAGTGTAAGTCGGCGCGTAGCGCCGACTTA
>JANXUJ010000236.1 GCA_025356295.1 Cyanobacteriota bacterium | reverse complement strand
AACCTGTTTTTTTATGTAGCTATTTTTTTAGACTTAGCTTACTTTTCTTTTCAGAATAACCATGGAAACGAATACCTAAGAACACATCATACAAAAATCCAGCTAGATCGGGCATTTTAAAAATCCCTAGGGTCTGCGGCGAACCATTAGCATCGAGCAGCGGCTTCATTTGATAATAAGCTTTCTCATAGTAATACCAAGGCACATTTGGCCAGAGATGATGCACTAAATGATAATTTTGACCTAGCAACATGATATTGAGAAGCCAGCTGGGATAAACTCTGGCATTCTTCCAGCGCGATCGCTCCACAAATGGACGATGAGGAAGATAGTCAAAAAATAATCCCAACATCAGTCCCATGACAGCGGCTGGCACAAACCAGAAATTCATCATGTAGCCAAGAAAGCCCCACTGATAGCCGACAGCAATTGTGGCAATCACAATTGCTCGACTAATCGCCCATTCCAGCAATTCATAATTGCGCCATAGACGACGCTGAAAAAAGAAAATTTCGTGATAGAAAAAACGAGCTGCAATCAACCACAATGGCCCACCTGTGGATACATAGTGGTCGGGATCATCCTCTTCATCATTCACATGGGCATGATGCTGCATATGGACGCGAGTAAATACGGGGAAAACAAAGCCTTGTAATATTGCTGCAATATGTCCGATCGCGGCATTAACAATCCGATTTGGATGAGCAACACCATGACAAGCATCATGAATTACTGTTCCTAATACATAGAGCGACGAAAAATTACAAACAAATACGAGCCAGTCTGCCCAGCCCCACACCCAGTAACCTGTCGTTGATGCGGTTGCTAAAACAATCGAACCTAGTAGCAGTAATATTGTCGGATTAAATCCCTGCGCTGCACCCATCAGACCGATTGGAACAGTTGGGGCTTTGCCCTGCTGCTGCATTGTGTCACTCCTTAATCAATTTCTTATCTTTACTTATTTCGCAAAGTGTTGCAAAAACAAATTGTTGCGTTTTATTACGTTTTTTATTATTACCTATGCTACCGATAATAGAGCGAGATTGCAACTTTGATTTTGCGAATAACTTTCCAAATAATTTTAAGACCAATAATTTTAAGCCGATCGCGATAAAGATCGCTTATTCGATTATTACTTTCCATTTGATGGTGGCGGCGGCGGCGGCAAGAGTGGCGGTTGTGCAGATGCGGGTTCAACGACTGGAGGCGCAGCGATTGGCGATTCTGGCGGAGCCGCATTCATGACTGGAGCAGAAACTGGTTCTGAGGCAGGAGGTGTATTTACAACAGGAGGTGTATTTACAACAGGAGGTGTGTTGATAACAGGAGGTGTGTTGATAAGTGGTGTATTTACAAGTGGTGCTGCCACATTGACGGGTGCTGGGGTGGGCTGCGATCGCGCGGCTTCACGCTGCTGATTTTCTCGTTGTTGTTCAGCTAACTGCTCAGATTCTCGCCGCCGCCGCTCATCATTTTCACGCTGAAATTGTGAACCCGACTCTTCAAAAGTGACTCGTACCTTCACGTCTGTCCGTCCACCTTCAGGAATAGTTTTGGGATTAAATTGCCATTTGCTCATTGCTTCGATCGTTTCGCGATCAGTTTGAGCATCGCCACTAGACTGACGCAATCGCACATTCGAGACTGTGCCATCAGCAGCAATATCGTAAGTAACTCTAGGCGTTCCTTCTTTGCCTCGATATTGCGGTTTTGGGCAGCTTAGACATTCGAGTTTTGGTGGTCTAGCTTCAGTCGGTGGAGTTGGAGTATTTAATATGGTGCTAGTTTGAGTACCTGTACCGTTAGTTTTTCCGTTGATGATACCGCCAAGCACTCCATCTTTTTTGCCATTAGGATTTCCGTTGATTTTGCCGCCAAGTACAAAGCCTGTGGGAATTTTGGCATTACCAAAACCAGAGCCAATTCCGTCTTTAGCAATGATCGGACCGCCACCTTGCTGAATTTTTGCATCGCTAGCACCTGTGGTGAGCAAGGGCTTAAAGTTGTCTGAAGCCGCTGCATCTTTGCCTTCTTTTAGAGGTGTTGTGGTTTCAGGGGCGAGGGCGATCGCAGGAGGCGCAAGATCAACTGGTTGCTCCTCGATTTTGGCAACTGGGTCGGGTTCTTTAGCAATTTCAGCGACTTTCTCTTCAGGAGGTTTGGTCGTATCGACCACAACTTCCATTGTGTCATCTGATTCTTTGCTAACGGGTTTCCACAAAGTGGGAATTGGCGTGATCATCACTACGGCGTGAACACAAGCAGAGCCGATAAAACCTATAAATAATAAAGATGCTAAGGCTCGACTTTCTTTTTTTAACTGAATATCAGCAAGTTCAGATATATTCATAGGTTTATCTCTTAATTCATTTACTTGATTAGCTTCTTTTAGTAGCGATCGCCATTTTGACGCGAGGTATTTGACGCAGTTGATCCATGATTTGGATCACATCGCCATGTTGGACGCTACGATCAGCATTGAGAACCACTACAAGGTCTTGATTCGGCTCTAGCAATTTTTTGACGCGATCGCTAACTTCGGTGATGCCAATTTTTTGCTTATTTAAGAATACTTCGGTCTTATCATTGACGCTGAGGGTTGCTTTAGCAGGAGTTTTTTGTTGTACTCCTGAATCCGCCTTGGGCAGATTGACAGATAATCCTTCGGTTCGGCTTAAAAATAAAGAAGACATTACAAAAAATGTCAATAGAGCAAATAGAACATCTAAAAGCGGAACTACATTTGTGATTTCAATCGGTTTTTCATCTTCTTCAGATCTGCGGCGATGGCTACTTCTTCTAGACATGGTTTTTTACCTGTTGTCGGTGCGATCGCAAATGTTGTAACTCTAACTGGGTGCAGCATTCATCAAAATAGGCAACTTGGGAAGTATAAAGTGATCTAAATACATTTGCGGCAATCAAAGCCATAACCGCCACGATTAAACCCGTTGCCGTACAAATCAGCGCTTCACTAATACCACCTGTTACATCAAGAGATTTGGAACCTCCCACATCACCTAGCTTTAGTGAACCAAAGGATTGAATCAAACCTGTTACAGTCCCTAGCAATCCAAGTAATGGCGCCAGACCGACAATAATTTCAAAGATATTATTAAATCGTTTTAGGCTGGGCAATTCTGCTTGAGTGCCAACATCCAATGCTAAAGAAAATTCGGTTGGTGTTGCCTTTGGGATAGAGATTGCTTCGACAAAGATGCGAGCGATCGCTGAGTTAAGATTTTGTTGGAGAAAGTCTTCGGCGGCGGTGGGATCATTTTGAAACATTTGCAGCAAAGTTCTAACTAAGCGCTTTTGATTTTTTTTGATCCGTGACCAAAAAATTGAGCGCTCGATCGCCAAAGAGACAACTAAAAATGAGCAGAACAAGAGTGGAATAATCGTATATCCACCCGCAACAAGGGTATCAAACAGTTTGGGCATTGAACTTGAAGTGTAATTTTGTGAATCTACATCGAGGGCGAGATCGCTAAGTAATTGCAATCGCAAAAACTAACTTAAAGAATACTACAATAAATTATTGCAAATTAATTGCAATAATGGTCACATCTTTGATATATTTTTTAAGCTAATTAATAATTAGTTTCAATAAGCTTTTATTGTCTCTCAGCCTCAAGGCTTTGCAGGGAAAGCTTTCTATGTCTATGTGAGGCTTTATATGAATTTTATGTTGCGATCGCTAAACTCTAATCTTGTTTTTCATGTATGGCTTGCCATCACCGCTTCATTGATTGGTTTGCCTGCCTATGCTCAGGCTCAATCCAGTATTGCTAATAATACTAATCTTACCCAAGATAAAGTTAGTAGTAATTCGCAGCAAGCAGAGCCATCATCTGTCGGTGAACTAACCCCAAGCTCGACTACAGCTAAAGATTTATTAGCTCAAAACCCAGCGATCACGATCACGGCGGTGAAAGTAAACAAGGCTAGTGAAAGCCTTGAAGTGATCTTAGAAACAGTGTCAGGCAATATTTCTTTACCCACCGCCCAAAGTCAGGGCAATATCTTGTACTTTGATATTCCCAATGCAAAGCTTTCATTAGAAAATGCCAAAGAATTCTTGTCAGCAAGTCCTGCAAAGGGGATTGCTAGTATCTCGGTGACGCAAGCCAATGCCAGCTATGTGCGCGTAATGATGACAGGAGTTGATGCTCTGCCCACCGCCCAAATTAGCTCTGGTGCTAAGGGTTTGGTGATCACTTCTGGCGCGATCGCCCAAGCGACACCTGACGATCAAGAAGAAGACATTACGGTAACAGGCGATCGTAAGCGCCGCCCTTCCACTGCCTCGAAAACTGATACACCCCTGCGTGATATTCCTGCCTCAGTGCAGGTGATTCCTCAAGAAATCATTAAAAACACAGGATCAACTAACTTAGATGCAATTATCAGAAGCGCTCCTAGCGTCCAACAAAGCAGCCAAAGTAACTATGGTTTTGCCAATACCTACATCATCCGTGGCTTAACTCAAAGCTTCCTTCGAGATGGCGTTCCTGATGGCTTGACAGTAAATGGATATTTTCGGACACTTACTGATGTTGAAAGTGTCGAGATTCTCAAAGGTCCTGGCTCTTCACTTTTTGGTAGTCTCAGCCCTGGTGGCACAATCAATCTGATCAGCAAAAAGCCACAAAACACAGCTGCCTATGCCATAAACCTAACCACAGGTAGTTTTGGAGCTTATGGAGGCAATGTCGATTTGACTGGACCATTGAACGAAGATAAAACATTGCTCTATCGATTCAATGGCTCTTACAGCAAGACGGATGGATATCGTGGTCTGGCTAACAAAAGCTTGGAGTTTTTGCCGAAGGTGACTTGGAAACCTAATGAGTTCAATACCATTAACTTTAGTTTCGACTATCGGCAAGTGGATGTTATTGCTGACACTTACGGTATTCCCTTTCGTGGCACAGAGTTACTGAATGTCCCAAAAGAGACTCGCTACTATACACCTTTTGCCAATAATACCCAGAGCATTTATCGGGGCGCAATTAATCACGAATGGCAAGCAAATCCTGATTTGGTGATTAAGAATAATCTAATTGTTCTCTATCGTGATTTATTCCTTGCACGCAACGCTTCAGGTGGTTTGTTCAACACTACAACTAATCCTGATGGTTCTAGTAACTATACAAATACACCTGCCCCCCGTGATTTCAGAGAACAAAATGATAAAAACCTTGATCTGACTTACCAGACTGAAGCAATTTGGAAGACGTTCACTGGCGATGTAAAACACACAATTTTGGCCGGGGTAGAATTTCAGTATAAAAACTATGCATCTTTTCGCGACACATTGAGATTTGCAGCCCTCGCAAATCCATTTAATCCAGTTCTAGAGACATCTAGAAGCCAAGCTGCCTCGATCACTCGCAACTTTGATATCCGTCAACAAGCCAACTATACGGGTGTCTATCTCCAAGATCAGATTGAGTTTTCTGAGCAACTCAAAGCTAGATTTGGTGGCAGATTTGATATTTTCGGTCTCAGTCGTACGGGTTCTGTCCTGACAGGTTCGGTTACTGATAGAAATTCATATAGTCAAGCTCCTTCTGCTTTTAGCTATCAAGCAGGACTGGTCTATCAGCCAATTCGTGAACTTTCTCTATATGGTGGCATTTCCAAGAACTATTTGGCAGCTCTTTCCACTGAAGGCACAACCTCTGTATTCGATCCACCAGAAAGTGCTTTGCAGTATGAACTAGGCGCAAAAACTGAACTGTTTGATGGGCGCTTGGGAATTAATCTCGCCTTTTTTGATGTCACCCGTGAGAACTTTATCATCACGATCAATGATATCCGTCAGCCTGTTGGCGCGCAGAAGACAAGAGGAATGGAGCTGGAGTTTAATGCTAAACCTGTAGATGGTTGGAGCCTTTATGGCGGTGTGTCTCTCTATGACGCTAGGCTAACTAATCTTCCTAACACGCGTATCTTTGAAGGTAATCGTCCAACGAGTGTACCTAATGCTGCGGCTTCGTTTGGAACGACTTATGAAATCCAATCAGGAGATTTTAAAGGGTTAGGGTTTGGTGGCGGTATGACTTATCGAGACAGCATTTTTATTGCTAATGATAATCGCCGATCGCTTCCTGCCTACACGACTTTAGATTTGGTTTTGTTCTATCGCCAAAAAACTTTTGAAGCACAGTTGAATTTTTATAATGTCACTAACACTGAGTACTTCCGAAATGGGGTAAACAGCGGTGGGTTACCTGGTACTCCTTTCACCGTAGCCGCCACACTTGGCTTCAAGTTCTAAAACAAGGGCGGCGCTATGCGCCGCCCTTGCTACCGTTTTTATCACTAATCAATCTGCTTCTGTCGTAATCGGCAGAGGGCTAGAGTTAGTACCAATGGTCAATCCTTCTCAACTCAAAGAGGGAGACTATCTACCTCTAAAAGTCTATGTCAATGGCAAGCCTTTGAGCCGTCCCTATTTTTATGGCGCTCCTCAACTAGAAGCAACTTATCTGGGATTTTCTAGCGATGGCAGTAATGCTGCGACCTTGTATGTTGAAGATGGTGGTGTTGTGCGAATGAGAATCCAACGCTATGGTGTTTGGCAAGTTTATGCAACTTTTGGAGAACCTGCACCTCCCGAACTAGCAACAAAAGTTGACAAGGTTGAATACAGATCATCGTTGACTTTTGAAGTTAAATAACCTGCAACTCACAAAATCAACAAGGGGCTTAAACCCCTTGCCTAAATGGAGAGGATAAAAAATGATCGCTGTCAAATTACGCAAATGGGCTTTTGTACTACACCGATATATTGGCTTGGTGGTTGGACTAGTCCTGATCATTATTGGTCTGACTGGAAGTGTGCTTGTTTTTCAGAGAGAAATAGATGCTTTTGTAATTAGTCAAAGATTTGGTCAGGTTGTGGTTCCAGAAAATCGAACATTAGTGCCAGTGGAGTTAGTCCTTCGACAAGTCAAAGAAAAGTTTAAAGATCAACTAAAAACATCGGTAAGGGCGATCGCAATTCCCATGGAGCCGTCCAAGCCCTATATAGCAACGGTGCAGCTAAAAGATACAAGCCTAACTCAGGTATATGTTAATCCTTACTTGGGCGAAATTATGGGCTCACGCGATCGGGAAACTTCTTGGATTGGGATCACTTTAGATTTGCATCGCAAATTTTTAGCAGGGAAAACTGGTGAAGCGATCGCGGGTTTTGTGGCATTATTTTTATTCATTCTTTGTATTACTGGAATCGGCTTGTGGAAGGGTTGGCGCAACTTAGGACAGGGTTTTAAGATTGCATGGACTGCTAATCCAATGCGCTTAAATCTAGATGTTCATCATGTTTCTGGAATTGTGACTGTGGTGTTTTTGACAGCGATCGCTTTTACAGGATTTTGCTGGAGTTTTTCTGATCAAACTAAGCCGATTATTTATGCGGCAACTTTTACGCCCGAACCTGCCAAATTAGTATCTAAACCGATTGCCAAGCAACCCGCTCTCAGCCTAACTACACTTCTTGAAAAAGCAGATGCAGTCTTCCCAAATGCTAAGACCACATTAATCAGTTTTCCTCAAAAATCAAATGACACAGTGCGGGTCTTTAAAAAACAGGCTCAAGAATCTGGAGAGAGGGGGAATACGCGCATCTGGCTCGATCAGTACTCTGGTAAAGTTTTACAAATACAAGATGGATCAAATTTATCAAGAGCCGAGATGGTTTTTAGTTCTTTTGCACCGATGCATTACGGTACTTTTTGGGGCATACCTACGCGCATTCTGTATATAGTTGTCGGTCTTTCGCCTCTAGTTCTATTGATCACAGGCGCAAATATGTTCAAGATCAGAAAATTTGGTAAAGCACAGAAACAAGAAGTTAGAGATTTGGCAGCAGTCCAAAATAAAGAAGAATCTCAAATTCATTTCTGATTTATTCTTCAGGGAGATAATCTTCATCTAGAACTTGCTCGGGCGTGAATGGAGACTCTAGAGGAAATGTATTGATAGAAATCTCTATCTCAACAGAAGCTAATTTCCTAAACTAATCTCTAGCATCCAGCATAACTCACTTAATTGTAATTAGTAGTCACCATCCATTTAAATTAGAAGCTAGATCGAATAGTCAAGAGGGAATGACTTAGCATCTTTTGGCTCGATATGCACATATTGCTGTGGTTGTAGCTTCAATTCATCAAAACGTTCACGAGTCAAGTGCGCGGTCAAAATCTGTCCATCGCCTAGTACTAACTCGGCTTGGACTTCCCAACCAAGATGAATTAGTCGAGTGATGCGTGCGGAGATAGAAGTGCTAGTTGCTTCTGTATCGATCATGATATCGCGAGGACGGATGTAAACATCATCGCTAGCTTGATGTTTGTGCATTTCATGAAACTCGCTAACGCGATCGCGATTGGCAGGTAAGACATTGACGGGACCAATGAAGCTCATCACAAATGGCGTGGCAGGATTGTCGTAAACTTCGGCGGGTGTGCCAATTTGTTCGATTTTACCTTTGTTCATCACCACGATTACGTCCGAGACTTCCATCGCTTCTTCTTGATCGTGGGTGACAAATACACTGGTCACATGGACTTCATCGTGGAGACGGCGCAACCATGCGCGTAGTTCTTTACGAACTTTGGCATCTAGCGCTCCGAATGGTTCGTCTAGGAGCAGTACAGTTGGCTCAACCGCAAGGGCGCGCGCGAGAGCCACTCTCTGGCGCTGACCACCCGATAGTTGTGAGGGATAGCGATTGCCAAGTCCTTTGAGTTGGATTAGTTCTAGTAGTTCTTCTACGCGATCGCTAATTTTTGCTTTCGGTTGTTTGCGAATCTCTAGCCCGAAGCCAATATTTTGACGAACGGTCATATGCTTAAAGAGAGCATAATGCTGAAATACAAAGCCAATATTGCGATCGCGGACATCTTGATCAGTGGCATCTTTACCCGTGAGAAAAATTTTGCCGCGATCAGGAGTTTCTAAGCCTGCAATCATTCTTAATAAAGTCGATTTTCCTGAGCCAGATGGTCCCAAAAGAGCCACTAAGGAACCAGTTTTGACTTCAAGATTGATATTGTCTAGAGCTGCAAAATCACCAAACTGCTTACTTACATTTTCTACAACAATGCCCACGTTGCCCTTACCTCAAATTGTCTTGAAACGATCTACGATATGGCTTCCATAAATCTACAGTTAGCCTATGTGTTTACCGTTGGTTAGATACAATTACATACTATATGATCCATGTGCGTAAAGATTTTGGTAATTTCCTGTAATTTATATCTATGAGATCAACTCCATTTATTCCGATCGCCGTATTTATACTTACTCTGGCTCTGCTAGGTTGGGGATATTTTCGTTCTCGCAAGTTTGGCAAGCTGGGGCTACTATCTTGGCTACAATTTGTGGCGCTGATGTCACCCTGGCTAGTTTACTTTGGTTTGTTTGTTTGTGGTGTTTTTATGAATTTCACCGCATTATTGTTTTTATTAATTAGTTCCACGATCGCCTATGTGGCGATCGGCAATCAATTACGAAAAGTCGCGGAGTCGGAAAGATTAGCCAGCGAACAGGAACTTAAACAAGATATCAACCCAAATAATCTGCCCAGTAATGAATCTAACAGTACATCTAATAAATTATCCGTTAATGCGCCAACTGGGCTAGCCATGTCGCCAGGGAAGGCGCAACCCAAAATTTTTCAAGCTCTACCTGCGGAAGATATGAAGCTGATTCAGGGGATTTTTGGGATTGAGACTTATTACGTTACCGAGACTATTCCTTACCAAGAGGGGGCGATTTTCAAAGGGAATTTGCGGGGTGAGCCTGATGTGGCTCATGCGCGTCTATCACAAACATTGCGCGATCGCCTTGCTGATAAATACAATCTCTTCTTGGTCGAAGGTCAAGATCGTAAGCCTGTGGTGATTGTGATGCCCAGCAAGATTTATGCTTTTGACGATAATACAATTCCTCAAAAAGTATTGATTGCGATATTGATATTTGCTAATGGCTACACAGCCTTGAGTTTGGGCGGGCTAGTTGCGGGGATACCTGTGATTCAAACACCTCAAGAATATTTAGTTGGACTGCCGTTTGCGCTAGGGCTAGGGGTGATTTTGGCAATTCGCGAGATTGCCATGCGGCTGACGGCTAGTAATTACAAAGTCAAAATGAGTCTGCCATTTTTGTTGCCTTCATCTCAACTAGGCTCATTTGGTGCGTTTAGTCGGATGTTGTCGCCATTACCAAACCGTGCCGCCCTGTTTGATATTGCGATCGCCCCTGCTCTGGCAAGTGGATTGCTATCTCTGATGCTGTTGCTAATCGGTTTGCGCTTGTCAGCGATCGGTATGGGCAGTATTGACATTCCCAGTCAAATTTTCCAAGCATCAGTCTTAGCAGGAACTTTAGCAAAACTATTTCTCGGTGACGCATTACAAGTCAGCTTTATTTCAATTCATCCTTTAGTAATTTTGGGCTGGCTCGGCTCGGTGATTACGGCGCTGAACTTGATGCCAGCGGGACAGCTAGATGGCGGACGGATTGTCCAAGCGATCTATGGCAGACGGACTGCTAGTTCGACCACTATCTTGACCCTGATTTTCTTAGTGATTGCGACTGTGATTAACCCACTGGCGCTCTATTGGGGCGGACTAATTTTAATTTTATTACGCGATCTAGAACGCCCGATGCTCAATGAACTTTCAGAAGTTGATGGCGATCGCGAGGCATTAGGAGTAGTGGCGCTGTTCTGGATGTTGATAGCTTTGTTGCCGCTCACATCTGGTGTCGCGGAGCGTCTGGGCATCGGCAGTGGCGGCGGACTGCTCCCTTAAAAACCAATAAAACGGCACTTCGGTGCCGTTTTATTGGTTTTGATGCCTAGAAATCATCTTCGTAGTTACTGCTACCACCGCTTGCTGCTTCGTTGTCTTTGCGAGAGCCGAGTAGTTCGAGACGGTCAACTCGGATAACGGGCTTTTGGCGTTCATCCCCTGTGGCGCGATCGCTCCAACGATCAAATTTAAGCGAGCCTGAGATACCGATTAAGCTTCCTTTTTTGACATAGTTAGCGGCGACTTCAGCAGTCTTGTCCCAAACTTCTAGGTCAAACCAATCAGGTGGTTCATCGCGGTTGCTAGTGTTGCGATTGACCGCGATCGCAAAGTTACAAACCATTTTGCCAGACTCAAAATGCTTGACTTCAGGATCGCGTCCTGCTCGTCCAACGAGATGAACTTTGTTTAGAGTCATAAGACCAGCCTCAAAATGTTTGTGTTCTCATATTCTATCTTAAACCAGTGTGTATCTCCCACGTAGCGGGAGATACACACTGGTTTAAGGGCTTTTGAAAGGCAAAGAGAGAATACCAAGAATCAAGTCGAGTTGATTGATGAAATATTCAGTTAAGTCAATCTGGACTGTCTGCTGATCTAGTTGGAGAAATCGCCAAGTTGTGCCAGTTGTCACAGTTCCATAAATTGTATGTACCAATCCTTTCTTTTGATTAAATATTTGTGCGCCAATCATTTCGGCAATACATTGCCCTAGCCCTGATCGCAGATCATTTTCTTTAGCTTCGACTACAGTCAAAACGGGAGCCGTAATCACTGATTGGGTTGCCGAAGCGCTCAAAATAAAGTCGCAAAAGCCATTAAGTCCGCGTTCAGGTTCAACATCAAAGATATTGCCAGAGAATAGACTGATCTTTTTATTGAGACTTCTGCGGACTTCCATCAAGATCGGGCTGATTAATAACTCAGATCGAGCTTTTTCAGTGCTAGTGGCGATCGCTAAGTCTAACCCTTCATTGATGGCTTCGCTTAGGCGATCGCTTGGTGAAATTAGTGCAGTTTGGTTATACAAATGCGCCGTATCTTTAACCTCAAGATCAAAAGCAGAAACAACTGATTCTAGAGTCTTGAACTGGCTGTAGGGCATAGTAAGTTTTTGTCTAGCTACTGGCTTTATTCTACATTTCTTCGGTGATCTGTAAGCGAATTGTCCGCCCAGATTGGTCATTGCCAATCTGGACGGCGACAGTGTTGCTCGCGAGAGCATCAAGAGAATTGAGTAAATCTAATAAATGTGGTGTACTTGCGCCCGATTCTACATATAGCTGATCAGCAGATGCAGAAACCCGCTTCCAAGTGGTGTAGAGTTTGGCGATCGCTTGTTCGAGTTGTGAGGCTTGGCTGACCAGATCAGAGGCGAGTTTGAGACAGCCAATCCGTAATGCTTCTTCGAGAGCAAGATCAATATTAACGGAACGTTGAGCGATCGCTTGAACTTGATTGGTATTCGATAAATATTTGGTTAGCCTCTGAGCATCAGCGGTAACGAGTTTGATGTTATCAAGGTCAGAGGCATCGGCGATCGCTTGTTGGAGTGGTTTTTGATAAGCTTCGGGCAACTTATCGATTTCACGAACCAATGGCGCGACATAGCGAGTAGGAATCGTATGCGCGGCAATCTTCTCTTTGAGATCATCAGGCAGATGATCAGAACTCATCGTTGTCCATTCATCTGAAAGCTGTCGCACTTCACGGCGGGTGATCTTCTCTCCATTTCTCGCCGCCTCGACAATGAGTTGCTGGACTTCAGCCGAGGCTTGCGAGGTTTCTAGAAATGCACGCTTACTAAATTGGCGAATATCATCTGCATCTAGCTGACCATCAGCCATGAGCGTATCTGCACTATTAGCAAGTTGAATCCATGCATAGGCTTGAGATTTACTTATTTCTCGCTCTTGAAGCCATTTTAAAAATCCTGTACCACGACCTTCTCCATTCATCTTTTCGCGATCGCGTACAGTTCGCAAAATCTTGCCACGCCAAATATCTGTCTGCAAATCAAAGCGATCGCATACCTGCCAAGCTTGATCCACCTCAGCCAAAAACTGCCCTTCAGCAAGCGCTTGATCGTTGGGATCAGGCAGAGAAAATTCAGTTAGATCATCAAGACTGGCTAAAGCTTCATTTGTAATAGATTCAATGGAAGAAGATTCGATTTCAGATTCGCTAATTAATTCACTAACAGACACAGGCAACCTTTTTTAGATATAGATGTTTAGCAGGGCAGTACCCATATTAAGCTAGCGAATCTGGAAATTGATGAACAGGCAACTTAAAAATGTGAGCTGGGCAGTCAGTAAAAACATATAAATGACCGCTCGTTTTTGAAAAATCGTCAAAATCAAGCCGATTGCTTTGAGGTCGATCGTGGGGCCAAAGACTAAGAATGCTAACAGCGATCCGCCTGTAAAAGTAGCGGCGAATGACAACGCAAAAAATGCATCAACAGTCGAACAGATCGATACGAGCGCCGCCAAAGCCATCATCGCCAAAATCGAGCTAACTGGTCCCTGTCCCAGATTGAGGATAATATCGCGCGGAACCCAAACCTGAATTACCGCCGCGATCGCACTACCCATTACCAAAATCGCCCCTAATTCACGCATCTCGGCAAGCGTATTATCGAGCAGCATATTTAAGCGATCGGGCAAAGATTTATTTACAGCTTGATTTCTGGCTGAGGCATAAGCCAAATCTAAAGGCTGACTGCGATCTTCACCTAAAAAGAATGTCCCAATCGGTACTGCATCTGCCTTGACCCTCGGTGTCGGTAAAGCGATCGCAATATTTGGCTGCAAAATCGCGCGCAAATCCTTTTGAGAGCTAAATATCATCGCCACGATCACGGCATTAGCCAGCGAAAGCACCACGCGTAGCACCGCAATTTCTGGCTGATCGCGAAAAGCTGTCCAAGTTGCCCAAATCACAACAGGATTGATCGCGGGAGCCGCCAGCAAAAAACTCACCGCCACTGAGATCGGCGCACCTTGAGAGATTAGTCGCCGTGCCACAGGCACATTGCCGCATTCACAAACAGGAAACATAAAGCCCAGTAAGCTGCCTGCTAATGCACCTAAAAATGGGTTTTTGGGCAATATCTTAATAAGTTTGCGCTCATCGACAAATATTAGTAAGATTCCCGAGAGCAGAACCCCCATCATCAAAAATGGAATCGCTTCAACAAGCAGACTCAAAAATAAAGTAAAGGCGCTGAGAAGTTGGTTCATAGTTGCGCTCAAATTAAGCGCTCAAATTTTGACTTATAGACTTAAAGATTATAAATGCTTGACTGTTTTAAAAGTTTTTGGGAACTCTTCTTTTAGAATAAAGTGTTAATGCAGCTAAACTTTAGCTTGTTGTAAAGCTTGTTGCAATGGGTGACGGGACTACACCATGAATTACCGCTTAATAGGACAGCCACCATGACCGCACAAGAACCGCAATTACCCGTCAATCCCAAAAGCCCTAACGCTTCTAAAATCACACCACCCAAATTTGAAGACTATCGGATTCCTGCATCACCCGGTTATGCAATCCCTCAAGATCGTCACATTATGTCGGCTCCTGACTTGGGTGGACAGTCAGCGATTTTGGCTGAGTTTGACGCGGCGGGTCGTTCTGATCAATTTTCAGCAGCTTTACAAAAAGTGATTCGTTGTCGTGACAATGTTGTACCTGCATTACTTGAGCGGTTAGAAACTGACGATGTGGCGCTCTCCAAAAAAGCCGCGATCGCTCTGGGATATTTGCGATCGCCCCTAGCGATCGCGCCCTTAATCAGAGCCACCGAACAGCCGCAGCGCCAGATACATTGGCAAGCTGCTGCCGCCCTGAGTTGGATCGGCAGTGCCGATGCGATCAATGCTTTGGTTAAATTATTACAAAAGCATCCATCGATTCAAGTCCAAGCCGCAGTTGCAAAATCGCTAGCCCGCGCTAGTTTGCCTGCGGTATCGCCCTTAGTCGAAGCTTTAAAACATAGTGACGCGATGGTTAAAGTCTATGCTGCTCACTCACTAGGTCAAATTAGTTCCCCCCTCGCGATTACCAGCTTAATCGAGGCTCTCAATCACAGTAGTAAATCGGTTCGCTTTGAGGCTGCTTGGGCGCTGGGGCAGATTAAATCTCCTTCATCGGCTAATGCCCTAGCCAGTATGCTAACTGACAATGATATTAGCGTGCAGTCTCAGGCGGTTCAATCACTTAAAAATATTGGTGTTTCGGCAATTTCAGCCGTGTCAAAAATGTTGAACACGCCTTCTAGTCATACTCGCAGTGTTGCAGCTCGTACCTTAGGACAAATTGGGATGGAAGAAGTCGTGCCACTGCTAGCTAGAGTGATGCGAGATGATGAATATGCTTATGTGCGATGTGATGCGGCGTTAGCATTAGGAGAAATCGGCACCTATGATGCTGTGTTTTATCTTTCGCAATCTCTTAAAGATGGCGATCGCTCGGTTCGCAATGCCGTTTTGAGGGCTTTAGCCCAAGTAAATTCACCCGAAGCTCAAGAGATTCTGCACAACGTTAGGCAAGCAGTATCAATACCTAATTATTCTGTATCGAATATTAGAGATTTTGGCGAAGATTCAGATTTTACAACTATTCAAGGCTAGATATAGCCTATTGAGCTTTAAAGTAGTACATAAAAG
>JANXUJ010000229.1 GCA_025356295.1 Cyanobacteriota bacterium | reverse complement strand
CGTATATTTCAGAACAACCACACCCAAAGGCGGAGCCGTCACATCAACTGAATAAGGCTTGCCATGACTACCGATGTCATCGCTATACTTGCCACCGAGATTGCCAACGCCACTACCGCCATATATTGGCGCATCACTATTCAGGACTTCTTTATAAAATCCTTTCTCAGGAACGCCAACCCGATAGTTATGATGGGTAACAGGCGTGAAGTTGCAGACAACCAGTACAAACTCACCATCTACTCCTTTACGCAAGAACGAGATCACCGAATTTTGAGTGTCATTGCACTCAATCCATTCAAAGCCATCTTGAGAGAAGTCTTGGGTATAAAGTTCGGGTAGCGATCGCAATAATTTATTCAGATCGCCGACATATTTTTGAAGCGTCTTGTGTTGAGGATATTGCAATAAATGCCATTCCAGATCACCCCAGACATTCCATTCCGACCATTGACCAAATTCCATACCCATAAACATGGTTTTTTTACCAGGATGGGTAAACATATACCCATAGAGACAGCGCAAGTTTGCAAACTTTTGCCACTGATCTCCTGGCATCTTGCCAATCATTGGACTCTTGCCATGCACAACTTCATCATGAGAGAGCGCTAACATAAAGTTCTCGCTAAAGGCATACCAAATGCTAAAGGTGAGATAGTTATTGTTATGTCCACGGAAGTAGGGATCGAGCTTGAAATAATCAAGCATATCGTGCATCCAGCCCATGTTCCATTTCAGGTTAAAGCCTAAACCGCCTGAATAAGCGGGCCATGTCACCATCGGCCAAGATGTGGACTCTTCGGCAATAGAAAGAGTGCCAGGGTAATAAGTAAACAGAATACTGTGCAGATGACGGAATAGCTCGATTACTTCGAGGTCTTCACGACCACCATACTTGTTAGGCAGCCATGTTCCCGCATCGCGATTGTAATCACGATGCAGCATAGAGGCAACCGCATCAACACGGATTCCGTCAATGTGATACTTCTCAAACCAAAATAGAACATTAGCGATCAGGAAGTTTTTAACTTCATTGCGAGCGTAATTAAAGATTTTGGTTCCCCATTCTTTATGCTCACCAATGCGCTCATCCGATGGTTCATAAAGGAATGTGCCGTCAAAAAAGGATAAACCATGTCCATCTTTAGGAAAATGAGCAGGAACCCAATCAACAATTACGCCAATATCATTTTGGTGACACTGATCGATGAAGTACATCAAATCTTGAGGCGTGCCATAGCGCGAAGTGGGCGCATAATAGCCTGTGACTTGATATCCCCAAGAGCCATCGAAGGGATGCTCCGCAACAGGCATCATTTCGATATGGGTGTAGCCCATTTCTTTGACATAGGGGATCAGGTCTTCGGCAAGCTCACGATAGGTGAGAAATCTTGCCCCTGGCTTCAGGTCGGCAGCCGAGACACTGGGATAGCCTGTTTCAGGAGGGTTGGCGCTGGAGGCGTGCATCCATGAGCCAAGATGCATCTCGTAGACTGAGATTGGCTTTTTGAGAGGGTCTTCAGCGGCGCGCTTGTCTAGCCATGCGCGATCGCTCCATTCATAAGTACTGAGATCAGCAACAACTGACGCAGTTTTTGGACGAATCTCTTGAAAAAAGCCGTAAGGATCAGATTTTTCGTAAATATGTCCTTCAGGACTCTTAATTTCGTATTTGTAACTTGCGCCGACTTGCAGATCAGGGATAAATAAATCCCAAATGCCTGTATGCCCTTTACGCATTTGGTGTTTGCGCCCATCCCAGCTATTAAAGTCGCCGATTAGCGAGACGTTCCGCGCATTTGGAGCCCACACTGCAAAATAAACACCACTGACATTATCAATCGTGGTCAAGTGCGCACCCATTTTTTCGTAAATCTGATAATGCGTGCCTTGACCAAATAGATAGGCATCAAACTCGGTCAGCATCGGTGATTTGAAACAATAAGGATCATGAATCAAGCGATCGCTGTCACCCGATGTAACTTTAAATTGGTAACTAAATAGGTGGGGCGCGTCAGTAATAATGCATTCAAAAAAGTGAGGATGATGCAATGATTGCATTGCATATTCTTTATGCTGCGTAACGACAGAGACGGCGGCTGCATCAGGTAGATAGGCTCTAACCACCCATGCCGACTTACCCTCTAGTTCGATTTCATGCGAGCCTAGTACTGTAAAGGGATCGTGGTGTTGATTCCGCACAATGAGATCGATTTGTTCGGTGGGAATGGTTGGAGTCATATCTCTTTAAAATAAACGCACATGTTTAAATTACTGCATATTAATGCTTAAATCACACGGTGTAATTTAAAGTTAAGACTGAAGTGCTATTTTACTTGTTCCTTTGATGTTTGTTTTGATATAGGGCGATCGCTGTATACCAAAACCCTAACTAATAAAGTAATCGCCGTCACCGATCCACATAAAATCGTCAAAATCCAATTTTGAATAGTCCACTCCACTGCACCAAGATAGCTCGTCCCGATCGCGATCGTATGAACTGAGGCAAGCACCAATGCGGGAACCGATAGCAAATGCAAATAGCGCCAATATTTACCTAGTTTTGTGACCATCCAGTCTGAACTGGTCAGAGCAGCGGGAGTCATCAGCGCGATCGCGATCGCGCCGATCCAGATTGAGACTTGATGTTTGAGAATCATGAACGAGAAAGCATCAAAGTTCCATTGCCAAGTATGCTCAATCATATGGAAAGTATGTGCAAGGGACAGGATAAATGCACCTAATCCGATTGCACGACGATATCGCATTGGTGCTAACCAGAATGCTGACCAAGATTTAGGGATTTGGCTGAGTGGACGGGCGACTAGAGCAAGAATTAGTAAAATCAAACCGCCATGCCCTGTATAGTCTACCATGCTGCTAGTTCGCAATAAGGTCAAGATGCCGATGGTGAGCGTGATCCAGCCGCCCATCCGAAACAACTGACTACGGCTGTCGCGGCTCAGCATTCCCGCAAATATACCAATACCAAGCATCGAAGGTAAAGTGCCGATTCCAAAAGCTAGCATCGTCAGCGCACCTTGTTTCATATCACCAGTTTCCGCAGCTTTGAGTTGGGCTGTGTAGAGAAATCCGCAAGGAATCAATCCCCATGTCATGCCTAACAATGCAGGCGTAAGTGGATGAGAATGCAGCGATAATTTGATCATCGCGTTACTAAGTCGCTGATGTAGTCCGATTTGTGACATCGGATTTAGAAATGGAATCTGTGGCAATCCTTCGGGCTTGATTTGGACAATTCCCATCCAAATCAACAAAATCCCTGTCAAGATTGTTAACCAACGGCGCAGATCGCTCTCAATCCCTGCAAACTGTCCACCCGCAACCAGTACCGAACCGATCCCACCAATAAAGGCTCCTGCGATCGCATAACTCAAAATCCTGCCAATATTTAGCAATGTATGAAAATATAAATGTTGTGGCAAGCTTTTGCGATCGCTCGTTTTATCTGAAAGCGAATTACCTGAAAGCGAAAATGCTACGGTCAAGGGTCCACACATTCCCACACAATGCCCGAAACTTCCTAAAAACCCCAAAGCTGCCACAAGCAATAAATCTAGCATTCTTTATTTATAGCGTTATTTATAGCGCTTTACGCCTTACTCATATCCTGATCATAATGTCCCGCGCGAAGCGCGGGACATTATGATCAAAAAATTATTTGCTCACGTCTGTCGTGAAAGTCAACTCAAAAGGCTGAAATTCTTCTTCTACTTTCGGCGAACCGATTAACCGCAGTTCATATCTGCCCACTTGAGGAAATATGACTTCCATACTCGGAAAACTTAGATAGCGATCGAGGATTGACGAGGACTGCGACACTGTAAATTTGATGCTTTTATCGGTTAGCGATCGCACTTCCATCCGACAATTACATTTCTCATAGGGAATAATCATTCCGCCGCGTTTAGTAAGCGATATCCAAACTCTTGATTTTTTACCAGCAACTGGGCGATCGTTTGGATCAATGTGAATCGTAGCCCCGACATCTTGAGATGTATGGACTTGGTGGGCGATATAAATTGGTTTATTTATGTTGGGAACAGTAGAGCTAGGAATAGTAGATAAATTCAAATTTAATAAGATAGAAGCTACTTCAAACATTAGGTTGCACAGATAATTAATAGCTGATTGTTAGAGATTTCTGGAAGTTAAAAAAATACAATCTTTCATAAAAATTTTCCATATATTAGTGGGACTTAGTCCCACTAATATAGTGTTAGCCCTTAGCCCAACCGTTCTGAGCTTGCTCAAGCACATAGTTAGCAACTAAATTAATCTGATCGGGACTGAGCTTTTTGCTAAAAGCGGGCATCGCTCCCTTCCCTTTGGTGACTTGCAAAGTAATGGCTTCAACTGTGTTTTTGCCATATTTTGCTAATGCGTCTGCTTTCAAAGTTTTAGCAGCGACTACGCTGTTCTTACCCCCTGCATGACATGAGGCACAATTATTATTAAAGACTTTTGCGCCAGGGGATGCTTCGGCGAAAGCCGGTTGACCGAACGTAAGACTCACAAACATGGTTAAGGCGATCGCGAGAATAGAAAAAATGCGTTTCATAATTTACTTGTTAGTTCTTAAGTATACAAGAGATATGCAAGAAAAATAAGGGCAAAGCTTTAGCTTATGCCCTACGCGGCTTAGCCGCAAAGTCGAGTTGAATTTTAGTCTAGATATATCATGCGGGTACTTGTTCTAGGAGTCAAAAGACAGCCCGTCAAACAAATCTCGATAGTTCACATTCTATTAGGTGAAGTCGAGAAACCTTTTGTAAATTAAGATCGTCTCTATGTCGTATATAGCTAATTTATAGCCTGAGCCTTTCGGGGAATTTTATGAAGCGTCCTTTACAATTTATATCTTCATCTTTATTGGCAGTATTAGTCACCGCTGCTACAGCGATGCCCAGCTTTGCTGCTGACCCATTTCGCACTAACAACGCTAGAGCGATCGGTGGTGAAACTCAAAAAGCCTTTGAATTGATGTTCAAAGAAGGAAATTATGTCGAGGCGGTAAAGCAGCTAGATGTGGCTGTAAGAACAGAAGCTAGCGAACCGCTTTTATTTGCATTGCGTGCTTCGACCTTTTATGCCAAAGAAGACTATTTAGGAATGCAGGTAGCGGGTAAACGAGTTCGCAGTAATGCTGAAGCTTTGAAGGGTAAAGATGATCTCAGAGCCTATCTCTATATCGCTGTCAGTGATTTGATTGAAGCTGGATATATCGTCAAGACTGATGGCTTGTCTAGTGCGGCTAGAGCTTTGCCGCTAGTGCAGAATGTATTTGACAACATCAAAAAGGCTCAGGATATTGATCCAAATGATCCTGAACTAAATTTGATTAAAGGATACATCGATATGTTGATTGCCTCGGTGTTGCCGATGTCTGACCTTGAGACTGCGTTGGCAAGTTTACGGCAATATGCAGCTCCTGATTATTTGAAATGGCGGGGTATTGCGCTTGCTTATCGCGATGCGCGCAAACCAGAGCTTGCCCTAGATGCAATAAATAAAGCGATCGCCTCGGCTCCCAATAATCCAGAGCTAAACTATCTCAAGGGACAGGTTTTGTGGATGCAAGGCGGTAGCAGTGTGCCGATCGCCAAAAAGCAATTTGAGATTGCTCTGAGTAAAGCCAAACAAATGAATCCTAGTCTGTTAGCAGAAATTCGTGATCAATGCCGCAATTTATCAGGCGGAGTAAGCTGTCCAGAATAATTAATCCTGAACAAAAAAAACTCGCTAGGCGAGTTTTTTTTGTTTTGGCAAATTGGTGTTTGGCAAGCATTACTTGCTACAGCCTAATGGTGGCAATCTTCGCTACACTGTTTTCGGTACATTGTCTTTGGTACATTGTCTTTGGGACAATGTTGCCAAGCAAACAAAAAAGCTCAGACTAAGCAAGAAAAAACTCATGGCGCAAGACATTAAACTGATCGTGTTAGATATTGACGGCACGATTAGCGGCGATGCCAATCAGGTCAATGATGCGGTCAAACAAGCGGTGAAGGCGGCTCAGGCAAAGGGTGTAAAAGTAGCGATCGCCACAGGTAGAATGTATCGCTCGGCGTTACGCTTTCATGAGGCGATCGCTTCTGATCTGCCATTGATTTCTTATCAGGGTGCATTCATCAAAGACCCGAAAACTCAAAAAATAGTTGGACATTGGCCAGTTGATATTGACCAAGCTCTCTCTTTGCTTGACGATTTGCGCGAGTTTGCGACTAACGATCAACTTTCGATTCATATTTATATAAATGACGAACTCTATGTCCGCAAAATGACCGCGCAAACCGCAGCCTATGCTGAACGCTCTCAAGTCGGTGTCAAAGTGGTTGGTGATTTGCGAGAGTTTTTAACTAGCAAAAGTACCGAGCATCCACCGACCAAGATTTTGGCTTTGAGTGATACAGCCGAATTGGTTACAGAAATGCTCAGAGTTCTCAAAGGTCGCTATACACCACAAGACCTCTATCTCACTAAATCTGTGGCGACATTTTTTGAGGCGACCAACCCAATCGCTAATAAAGGAACTGCCGTCAAGCATCTAGCTGAGAATATTTTAGGATTTGAGAGATCGCAAGTTTTAGCGATCGGTGATAACTTTAATGACTTAGAGATGATTGAATATGCAGGTATTGGCGTAGTAATGGGAAATGCTCCTGAAGGTTTAAAACCAGCTGGCGATTGGGTTGCACCTAATGTGGAAGATGATGGTGCTGCCGTGGCGATCGCCAAATTTGTCTTGAGTAATTAATACTAAAATACTGAGTAATTAATGAAGAAAACTTGGCTTAGCATTTGCTGCACATTAGCGATCGCAGGCTGCTCAAATCCCTTAACATCAGCAACTGCGACTGATCAAATTCGTTTAGGCACATTCAATCTTGAGAATTTTGACGGGCTAAATGCTAACAAATTGGAAGCGATCAGTCAAATTATTGAGCGCAATTTTGATGCGATCGGAGTGGAAGAAATCAGTCCACTTGCTGCCGAAAAACTTAAAGAGAAGCTAAATAAATCTAAACCCTGGGAATTTATCTTAGGAGAGTCTGGCAATAAGCAACGAGTCGCATTGTTCTATCGCAAAGATATAATCACCGCTCAAAAAGTGACCGAATGGCGACAAGTGAATATTACAGGAACTCTGCGATCGCCTCTAGTGACTTATGTCAAAGCAGGCAAAAACTTTGACTTCACTTTAGTTGTAATCCACCAAAAAGGTGGAGGTGGTAAAGAAGCTGATCGTATCCGCCAAAATCAAAGCGATCGCCTCCGCCAAGAGATTGATAAATATCAGAAGAATGCTCAATCTGACCCTGATTTGATCGTGCTAGGTGACTTCAACAGTCCGACATGGGCGGAACAAAATCGCGGATTGCGTGATGCTCCACTCACATTTCTGACCAGACCGATAGAAACCGATGCCAATGAGAACTGTTTACAAAAACGCGGTCAACCAAAAACCGCTGATGGTCGCCCTCGCTATTCCAATCGTGGTATCGGTTGTGTGATTGATCATATCGCCGTTTCTAAATCCCCTAAAGGCGCGGAAGCAGAATATATATCTCAATCAGCTCAAATTCTTGATCCACAAAAAGATTTAGGCTTTGATAGCGATCGCACCTATTTTGACCGAGTTTCCGATCATCTCCCCGTTAGAGCAATCTTTCGCACAAATTAAAAACCAAAACCAGAGTGTATATACCCCGCTATGCGGGGTATATACACTCTGGTTTTAAGATAGCTTTAGGTAACTTTATCGCTATGAAGCCATTTTTTATAAGCTTTATAGTGATTAAAAATTACAGAAGCAGGATTTATTTTCCGCATTAGCATCCATCTTGACCATTCTGTAAGCCTGAGAATTGATACAAGAGATGGCAACAGAATTGCTTCATGGATTGCAACTCGTAATTCATCTAATGTACCACCATCATACAGAGGCTCCCATGCAGTTTGATGAAAGTGCTTAACCTTCAATCCACTAACTCCATCTACCCATACATCGCCAATCTGGATCGGTTCCATTTGAGCGACTAAAAGATGTAAGATATCATGGAGAACCATATTGCAAAAAATCGTAGATCGTTTATCAGGAAGGGAACGAACACGATCTTTCAGCGTCCTCCATAAACTTTTGGAGTACACATTTTTAGAGCTTTCCATAGTACAAACGTTGAATTTTTACTTGGACTTGACTTCGATAAGACCCTTTCTAATAAAAATTTTTAATTATAAAAAGTAAACCTACATTCTTAACTAGAGTATATATCAACATAGAAAAAAAAATCTATAAGTCAAATCGCTTAAGTAAAGATTGCTGTCTCACACGTTTATTACTAGCAATTATTACTAGCAATAAATTTCATCCCCAGCGAAAAACAGCCGATCCCCAGCTTAAACCAGCACCAAAACCAGCGATCGCAATCACATGATCGGACTGAATTTTACCTGCTTGTACCCATTCGTCCAATGCGATCGGGATTGAGGCTGCTGAAGTATTGCCATATTTGCCCATATTGCTGACCGCTTTAGCAGGATCAATGCCAAAGCGGTTGACCACAGCATCAATAATGCGTTGGTTGGCTTGATGCAAAATTAACCAATCGAGATCATGGACTTCGAGATTGGCGTAATGCAACGATTTTTCGATTACTTCGGGTACACGCCGCACTGCAAACCGATAAACTTCTTGCCCATTCATACTAATAGGTTCAAAAGTGCTACGTCCTGAATAGTTGATGTTAAGTAGATCATTGCCTTTGCCATCGCTACGCATCTCAAAGCCTAATAAATTATTTTGGCTACCCGCTTGCAAAACTACTGCGCCCGCCCCATCCCCAAACAAAATACAAGTACGCCGATCTTGCCAGTCCACCCAACGAGAGAGGACATCTGCACCAATCAGCAAGACGTTTTTGTAAGCCCCTGTGCGAATATATTGCGAAGCTGTGACTAAGCCAAATACAAAACCTGAACAAGCAGCTACTAAGTCAAAAGCAACCGCGCGCTCTGCTCCTAATATCTTCTGCACTCGTCCTGCTGTACCGAACAAGTCATCACCAGTGGAGGTAGCTAAAATAATCAGGTCAATATCTTGCGGTGTGAGTCCTGCATTAGCGATCGCCTTTTGCCCTGCTTTTGCCGCAAGATTTGCCACCGAATCTTGCTCTCCATCAGCAATATGTCGCTCATGGATACCCGTGCGTGAGGCGATCCACTCGTCAGTAGTATCGACCATCTGCGCGAGATCGATATTGGTAAGTACGCGATCGGGGACGGCGGAACCGCTACCAATAAAACAGACTCCAAGGAGAGAAGATTCAGGATTAGTCATAAGTATTTGAGCAGAACGGCGGAATAAGTTTTTTTACAGCACTGTGCGCATAAAGATTAAGTTGGTGGATCATCAGGCGTGTCGTCCGCAGGAACTGATACTTGCGGCTTAATCTGACCACGGATGCGATCAAGGACTTTGTTATCAACGGCATCTTTGGCAACACGAATGGCATTGCGAATACTGACAGCGTTAGAACTGCCGTGACTGATCACGCAGACTCCTGCAACTCCGAGCAACAAAGCCCCGCCATATTCATCAGCATCAATGCGTTCTTTGACCTTCTTGAGATTAGGTTTCAAGATTAATGCGCCGAGCTTACCGCGCCAGCCTTTAGGCAATTCTTCTTTAAGGATTTGCATAACCACATTACCCACGCCCTCCGCAAATTTGAGGACAATATTTCCCGCAAAGCCATCACAAACAATTACGTCAAACTGACCTTTGAGAATATCACGCCCCTCAGCATTGCCCGCAAAAGTGATTTGACTGTTTTCTTGGAGCATTTGGTGAACCCGAATCGCTAGCTCGTTGCCTTTGCAAGCTTCTTCACCAATATTTAATAAGCCAACTTTGGGGTCTTGGATACCGATCGCGTATTTGCTATACAGCGATCCCATGATTGCAAACTGTTCTAAAAACTTGGGACGACAGTCTACATTTGCCCCAACATCGAGCAGTAACACAGGTTTATGCGGAACCTGTGTCGGAAACAATGCCCCGATCGCTGGTCGATCGACACCAGGTAAGCGCCCCAAGCGCAAAAGTGCAGCTGCCATCGCTGCGCCCGAATGTCCCGCCGAAATCACCGCGTCGGCTTGCTTGCGCTTGACTAAGTTCATGGCAACGGCGATCGAAGAGTTGGGCTTGCGGCGCAGCCCTTCGAGAGGTTCATCATCCATTTCGATGATGCCCTCTGAGGCAACGATCGCCAAGCGATCGCTTTCTTGATAATTATGTTGCTTGAGGTAATTCGCGAGAATATCGCGATCGCCAACTAGCGCTATATCTACATCTAACTGAGTTTGAGCTAGTACTGCTCCTTCAATCACTTCGCGTGGGGCAAAGTCGCCACCCATCGCATCTACGGCAATTCTCACTATTTGCGATCCTGTTTAAGCTTTATGACTAAAACTGTAAAGAACGTATTTAAACCTTAAAGAAATTTTAACAGTTTCAGTCCCTTTCCCCATAATCAATAGCCAAAATGGCTTCGATAAGATTTACCACGCTTTGCGCTGACTTAGTATCCAGCAAAAAATTTCAAAAGTGCC
>JANXUJ010000216.1 GCA_025356295.1 Cyanobacteriota bacterium | reverse complement strand
GGCGGCGCTTCACGCCGCCTACTCTAACCTCTAGATCACTACCAAAAATTAGTATAAAATAGGTAAGCCCGATGCGATGAGAACTTTATGGAGTCCGATCAACTGCCTGTAGAAGGAGAAAGCTTAAATCCTTCAAATCTTTTAAATTCTTTAGATACATCTGAACAAGAAGAATCCCCCGAAGCGATCGCCACACCACTAACTTTAGAAACTTTAGAAATATCTCAACAAATATCTGACCTCAAGGTAGAGCTAGATCACCTTAAAACAGCCAAGACTAAAGTTTTACAAGAACAACTAGATGACTTACAGGCAGGGATTATCCGCTTAGCGCAAGCTGATGTCGCAAGACTAGAATATCAAAAGCAAGAACTTCAAGCCGCGATCGCTGTTCTTGAAAAGCGAAAAGATCGTCTTGACAAAGAAATGACTACTACCTACGCAGGAGCATCGCAAGACATTGCTGTGCGAGTTCAGGGCTTTAAAGATTATCTAGTAGGTAGCTTGCAAGATTTGGTTGCTAATGCTGAAAAGCTCAATCTAGTCGCCCCAACGCCAAAATCGGAAGTCGAGACTGTAGTCGTTACGGAAAAGCAAATAACTAAAGAAGTCGAACCGTTGCTCTTGTCAGCACAAACCTTTGCCGAATATAAACAAAAAGTTGATCAGCTGTTAGACCGTTATCGCACCTTACCCGATTACTATGGTGCGGCTTGGAAACTGAGGCGTACCTTCGAGCAAGTGCATGGCGATCGCGTTTCTAAATGGTTTTTTGAGCAATCTGGACGCGGGGCAATCCGTACCATGGGAACCCGCTTACAAAATATTCTGGTTACTTCAGCGGCAATCTCAGTCTTAAAAGCTATTTATGGCGAAAAATTGCGCGTGCTAGTCTTAGCAACTTCACCCGAACGACTAGGTGAATGGCGGCGTGGTTTTCAAGATTGCTTAGGCTTAACCCGTGAACATTTTGGTTCAGATAAAGGTGTAGCTTTATTTGAAGACCCAGAGCCCTTAGCGACAAAAGGCGATCGCCTTGTCAAAGAGGGACAAATGCCATTAATCGTTATTGATGAATCTGAAGATATAATTTCAGTAGATTTATTGCGCTTCCCATTACTAATCGCTTTTGGCGGCGCAGCCGAGTCTAAACCTGCGGCTTCATCTAGCTATATAAATCGTGAGCCTAGCCGTGAAAATCAAAATTTAAATCGTGACAATCGTGACTATATTCGTGAATCTCCGCGCGATAATCCACGCGATATAAATCGTGACTCCAATCGCGACTCAAATAGAGATTACGCCCCTAAAGAGCGCAATAACAATCGTGACTATGGATCACGAGATAATGCAAATCGTGATCGTGATACTGGCTACGGTAATCGCGGTCGAAATAATCAAGATTCTGATTGGGACTGGTAATAATTTTTTCTTCTTAAAATAAAAACCAAATAAATAACCCCGTCCACGAGCGGGCGGGGTTATTTATTTGGTTTTTTTTATTTGGTTTTTATTTAGTTTTTGGTGCTACTTGAGGAGTTGCTGGTTGTTTCGTGTTCTTGAGAATGTACTCAAACGAAGTACGCGATGGCACAAACTGAAATCGCTCAACTTCAGGGTTGGGTTTATTATCCTTTGCTACCATTGAGTCTAAAACTTGGAACAATGACGCAACTTGGATTTTAGTTGACTTAGTGATATCAGGCTGGTCTTTGCTAGAGCGATCAAGTAGATTCTGCAAATCTGACTTGTCAAGGAAGAACGGTACAACTTGTTCCTTTTTGCCATTTTGATCAATACTCATAGTTAGCAAGCCTTGGCTATTAGCTTGACCACCGATTGCAAAGAAAACAGGCACATTCGGGATTTTATCAGAGGCAATGCCTTGCGCTGTCAAAATTGTTCTCGCTGACTCGATACTTGCCTTGGCAGGAATAAATTGAAAAACGACTTTCTTATCTGTGTTTTTACGAATCACCTGATAGGCTTCATTCATTGAGCGCACGATGATCTGTGCCTTTTTGCCAACTTCAGGATTAGATTTCTGCACCTGAGTTAGCATCATTTGCGCTTCATCAGGACCGAGGAAGAAAAACAAAAGCTGACTATCATCAGGCTTGACATTTGGCTGCTGTGGTACTGCACCCAAGAGAGGTGCGCCCTTATCATCAGTAATCGTAAACACGGGAATACTGCCCAATCTCTCCAAAACTTGCACTTCAGTGAGTGCTTCAGCTTTGAGAGTAAATATGGGGCTAACAGCGATCGCCCCTGCGACACTTGCGGTGGCTGCTAGCTTAACCAACGACTTAAATACGGACATATTTCTCCTAGCGACAATATTATTTATCGAAGTTACTATTGGGTTTAATTACCCTTTCGGACTCGAATATCATAAGTATAGTTCCTTTGAATCTTTCCTGCGAATAGTTATTGATAGATAGTTATTAGTAAATAGTTCCTGCAAATTAGTTATGCCTAGCGATGTTATGCCACAAGATGAAAACTTTCTTAGCTTTGATGAAATTTTTGAAGAGCTAAATTATCGCCAAGCACAAAGAACATTGCGAGATATTGTGGCAAACCTAGATTTGTCAGAACGAGAACGCCGTGGACTAGAGGAGGAACTGGAAGAACTTCAGCAGATGCTGGATAAAATGGAACGTCAAGTTCTCCAAATAGCTGTATTTGGCATGGTGGGACGCGGCAAGTCATCGGTACTAAATGCGTTAATGGGTGGTCAAGTATTTGAGACTGGTCCCTTGCATGGTGTAACTACAAGTCGTCAAGCCGCAGAGTGGCAAATATCACGCGAGGCGATGCAAACTAATGGCGATCGCACAATTCTTAGGGCATCATTTCAAGGCAGGGGTGAAGCTAGAATCGAACTAATCGACACGCCTGGAATCGATGAAGTCGATGGCGAAGGGAGAGCCGAACTAGCGAAGCGAATCGCACAGCAAGCGGATTTAATTTTGTTTGTGGTGGCAGGAGATATTACAAAAGTTGAATATGATGCGCTTTCAGAATTGAGAGGAGCCAGCAAACCAATTTTGTTAGTATTTAACAAAATTGACCAATATCCTCCCGAAGATCGTCTAGCAATTTATGCCAAAATCTGCGATGAGCGAGTGCGCGAATTATTAACTAAAGACGAAATCGTGATGACGGCTGCCTCACCTTTGGTCGCAAAAGCGATCCGTCAGCCTGATGGATCATTTTCAGCTGAGCTAGTCTCAGGCAAGCCCCAAGTCGAGGACTTGAAGTTAAAAATCCTTGAAGTACTTGATCGGGAAGGCAAATCTTTAATTGCTCTGAATACGATGCTGTTTGCCGATATCGTGCAGGAACGCGTGGTACAGCGCAAAATGTTTGTACGCGATCGCCAAGCCAATCGCGTGATCTGGAATTGTGTAATCACCCAAGCGATCGCGATCGCTGTTAATCCATTTACCGTCATTGATGTGGTGACTAGCGCCATTATCGATGTCTCGATGATTGTGGCGTTATCTAAGCTCTACGGACTTAACATGAGTAATCGCGGCGCTATTGCATTGATGCAAAAAATCGCGATCGGCATGGGCGGCATCGGCGCAAGTGAGTTTCTTGCCACATTCGGGTTAAGCTCGCTCAAAGGTTTACTTGGTATTGCTGCGCCCGTAACTGGCGGTCTAACGCTGGGTGGCTATGTCTCGATTGCGATCGCTCAAGCAGGTGTGGCAGGATTCTCGACCTATGCCCTCGGACTCGTCACGAAGGAATATCTCGCCAACGGCGCGTCATGGGGAGCTGATGGACCTAAAGCAGTAGTCAAAAGAATTTTGGAGACCATAGACGAAGATTCAATCTTGGCAAGAATCAAAGACGAACTCCGCGCTAAAATCGATCTCCGCCGCCTGAGAAAGATATAGGGAAAGCACCACACTATAGATGAGATGGACATTCGCTGCTAGACTAGCAAAAGAAAATTTTTAACGCTTAGCATAAGTACTGGATCAATGCCTCAAGACACCATTGCCACTGTTTCGACTGCTGTACCCAATATCACCACAAGCGAAGCCCTAACTGTATATGAAGATATGGTATTGGGACGTACTTTTGAAGACAAGTGCGCGGAGATGTATTATCGCGGCAAAATGTTTGGGTTTGTGCATCTTTACAACGGTCAAGAAGCCGTAGCAAGTGGCGTGATCAAGGCGATGCGCCCTGATGACTATGTGTGTAGCACTTATCGCGACCATGTTCATGCCCTCAGTGCAGGTGTCACCGCTAATGAAGTGATGGCAGAGCTTTTTGGCAAAGAGACTGGATGCAGTAAGGGTCGTGGTGGCTCGATGCATATTTTCTCAGCCAAGAATAACTTTTTGGGTGGATATGCTTTCGTTGCTGAGGGGATTCCTGTGGCAGCGGGCGCAGCATTTCAGTCAAAATATCGCCGTGAAGCGATGGGTGATCCTAATGCTGATCAAGTTACAGCTTGCTTCTTTGGGGATGGCGCAAGCAATAACGGTCAGTTTTTTGAGACCTTAAATATGGCGGCTTTGTGGAAGTTGCCACTCATTTTTGTGATTGAAAATAATGATTGGGCGATCGGAATGAAGCACAATCGCGCAACTTCGGATGTACGCATTCATAAGAAAGCCGAAGCTTTTGGAATCCCCGGTTTTGAAGTTGATGGAATGGATGTGTTAGCGGTTCGCGAACGCGCCCAAGAAGCTGTCAGACGTGGTCGTGCGGGTGAGGGGCCAACAGTTTTGGAATGTATGACTTATCGCTTTAGAGGTCACTCTCTGGCTGACCCTGATGAGTTACGCAGCAAGGAAGACAAGGACAAGTGGTTTGTGCGTGATCCGATCAAGTTATTTGCGAAGCGGGTTCTTGAACATGGATTGGTCACTGAGAGTGAGTTGAAGGCGATCGATAAAAAGATTCGTGACATCGTGGAAGAATGCGTACGCTTTGCTGAAGCTTCTCCTGAGCCTGATCCTAAAGACTTGTTCCGCTATCAGTTTGCAGAAGATGAATAAAAA
>JANXUJ010000207.1 GCA_025356295.1 Cyanobacteriota bacterium | reverse complement strand
TGTTTTACTGTTAGCAGATGTCCTTTGTAGGTGTAATCGAGAATAAAAGTCTTTCGAGTACAGTTCTCATTAAGACAAATGTATCTTTTTTTACCTGTGGCACTTTGTCCATGTCTATGGATATCTACTCCTCCACAAGTTTGACATTCGACTGCTTCAAATACCATGCTTTTTCCCTTGCTCTATTGCTTCTTCTAATCTAGCATCTCCCAACAACTCTGAAACATTACCAAGACTTGGTTGTTTCCTAATTCATTAGTTGCACATCGCGTATTAATATTATTACAAGTTTAATTCAGTAAGCCTGAAACCTATTGCAATATTAAACCCAATTATTTTTTGATAGTAGAGCTTATGGATTCAGCATCCTCTCAGGTCAAATCTAATCTTTCCTCCGAGTGGTTGAAGGGTTTAGGATTCGTTTTACTCGCTACCTTAGCACTCTCTTTACAAAACGTTATCGCTCGGATTGCCACTTCCACCAGTTCCAAGAAAATTCTAGGGGGAATATTCGAGCTAGGTGGTTACGTTACAGCGGATGCTGACAAATTACAAGTCTCCTTACTTGTACTGCTACTGCGGGTAAGTTTTGTCGTACCACTACTCTGGTTATTGCTATTTATTACAAGAGCAGGAGTTTTTGGAGAAGTAAAACAGATCGTTACTGGTAGCGATCGCCCTCTCAAGATTAAAATCGTTGTGGCAGGATTGCTACTTTTCCTATCGCAAACTGGAACTTATTTAGCAATTAAAGATGTTGGTCCCGCGATCGCCGTAACTGTATTCTTTATTTATCCAACAGCTACAACCCTGCTAGCTTGGAAAATATTCGGAGATCGCCCATCTTGGCAACAATGGTTTGCAATCGGTCTAATTTACGCTGGCTGCACTTGGCTAACCTTTGCGCCGCATCCGCCATTGCCCAAACCAGTACAAGCATTGCCAACTCCAGCCATAGTTACAACTACTTCACCGTCAAAATCATCGCTCTCTGAAACCAAACAAGCGCCCAATATAGGAGAAAGTGTCACCACTACGCGACCAGCAAAGCCTGTAACCCAGAGTAGTTCATCATTTGCTATTGGCGTAATTGAAGCAATGTTAGCAGGAATCGTCTTTGCGATGGAGGGAATTATTGCTCAGTCCTGCTTTGGTAAAATGAATCCAGCCGTCTTTACGGGAATGATTTTTTCAGTCGAGTGGGTAGCACTATTAGCAGTTACCTTACCATTTAATACGTTGCCCATAAATAGCGGTCTAGTTTTAATGGGTGGCTTACTAAGCCTTGCTACTCTTTCAGGCTATTTATTTAACAACTTTGGCATTAAATTAATTGGGGCGGCTTCGGTTGCTATCATTGGCTCAAGTGGACCTGCGGTGACTTCCATTTTGGCAGTATTAGTACTTACTGAGTCTTTGACAGGAGAGAATTGGCTGGCAATTATTGTAGTGACAATCGGAGTGATCTTGATGAATCTTGCTAAAGCAGCAAAAAATCGTCAAAATGTCTCTAAGTCGCAAATATTTAGTTCTTCCCATAGTCCGCGAATGCTTAATATAAAGGATTATCTTGCACTAGCAAAAAGACTTTTTCGTTAGTATTTATCTACACAAAGATATAGAGCGGACACTATGATTATTGTGCTATCTTCAGAAGGCTTATGCTTTAAGTGTTACCGCACCATTAGCTAGTGTATTTTGTATCATAGATAAAATACATAGTTCTCATAGTCTTTAACTACTGCTACTTCAGTTCCGACTAAGTTTAAATTCACATACAAACTATGGAATGGTTCATTAGTACTTGCGTGATCGCAATTACAGCATTCACAGCAACGAATATAGATAATTTCTTGGTCTTGACAGCTTACTTTGCACAGTCAAATGCTAATTTTCGGCCTCGGCATATATTTGTCGGTCAGTACATCGGCTTTACTGGATTAATTCTGGCAAGTTTGCCTGGATACTTTATTGGTGGGTTGATCATCGATCGTGAATGGATCGGCTTACTAGGCTTTTTACCACTCGCGATCGGAATTAAACGGCTATGGGAAAATTGGCAAAATCTGGATGAAGGAGTTCTTATTCAAACTTCAACAGTTTACACCAAGGAGAAGACACCGCTCTTGTCACGACAAGTCTCACAAGTGGCAATTGTAACTTTTGCAAATGGTGGAGATAATATCGCTCTTTATATACCTCTGTTTGCAAGTAGCAAAGCGGCTGCACTTACTGTTACCCTGACTACCTTTATGGCACTAGTTGCGGTTTGGTGTTACATCGCCTATCTTTTTAGCAGAAATCCCATAATTGATAAGTTTATTGCCCGCTATAGCCAATCAATTATTCCATTTATACTTATCGGTTTAGGGATTTACATCTTCTGTGAAAGTGCAACTTATCGCTTGATACCCTTTTTTCACTAGAATGGAACTTTTGCAATAGATAAGAAGTCTCATAGTTTGTCTTATTCCTTTTTAAGGATTGATTCAAATATACGCTGGTAATATATCCTATGCTTAAACAATTAGCTTCTGCTAGCATGGCTCTAGGCTTGGTCTCCTTCAACTTTTTGATGGTAAGCCAACCTGCCGCTGCTGAGATCCATGGCAATCACTTTATGATTCGGTCAGCACTTAACAATCAATATTGCATTGATGCCAGTCTTGATAAAAAAGAGGAAGGACGAGAGGTTTATCTCTACAAATGTCATGGTCGCGAAAACCAACGCTGGACTTTTACTGATGGAGTAGATGGTACTAGTGCCATTGTTGGAGAGGAGGGGCGTTGTCTTGACATTCGAGGACGGGCAGTCAGAGACAACACGCCTGCTCAACTATGGCGATGTCATTATGGTGCTAACCAAAGATTTCAGGTTACATCAATTGGACAAATTCGCGAGGTTCAGTCTGGCAAATGTCTGACTATCGGAAATAGAGTAGGTGATCGCAAGCCAGTTTTCATTGATGAGTGTGATGGCAATAAAGCGCAGCTATGGACTATTAGGCGTTAGTTAAACTAGATTGAGATGATGTGGTATTCAATTTGCCTCTAGCAAATTGAATACCTATATATAAGAGGGTAAAATCTAAGCATCAAAAAGCATTCAGATTAAAATATCAGACTTTTTCACCGCAGAAACCCTAATGCAGAGCCAAGCAATAAAAATACTCCCATAATTAGTCGATACCAAACAAAGATCCAAGTACTTTGCTTTTCTAAATAGCGTAGCAGTCCAAAAATAGCTAGAAATGCGGAGATACTAGCTGAGAGTAAACCTGCTCCAAGAATCAACCAGCCATTTAGGTCTAATCCTGCCTTGGCTAAAGAGTTTAACTCCACAGCCCCTGCGAGGATAATTGCAGGTAGTCCCAACAGAAATGAGAACCTTGCCGCAGTTTCCCGTTCCATATTGAGGAATAGCCCTGCGGTTAGAGTAGAACCAGAACGAGATACTCCAAGAATTAAAGCAAATGCTTGGGCTATTCCTACTAGTAGTCCATCTAAAAGTGTCAGTTTTTTAAAATCTCGTTTTCTATTACCGCGTAACTCAGCGATCGCTAATAGTAAGGACATGAAAATAGAAGCAATGCCAATTACTGTAAGGCTACGCAAGGGCGAGTTAGGTGCGTCTAGCGTTTTTTTAAGTAATAGTCCCGCGATCACAATTGGTACTGTCCCAATTAATAATCCTAAAGTAATGCGTAGAGATTGAGATTGATAGTCTTGATAGGCGATCCCCTTAATCGAACTACCGACTAAGCTTTTGATGTCTTGCCAAAAGTAAGCTAAAACTGCGCCTAAACTAGCAAGCTGCATAGCGGCAGAAAAAGCAGTTCCAGGGTCTTGCCATCCCAGTAGACTGGGGATAATACGGAGGTGAGCAGTACTACTAATTGGTAATAGTTCGGTAATGCCTTGGACAATTCCTAAGAAAATCACTTTCAGCCAACCTAATTCCACAAAACCAATGTCGATAGCCTCAGAAGAAGCTATTGCAGTTAAAAACATAATCGTTTGAATTCCAGTATTCTACCAGTAAAGACAAAATTGCTAAAAATACTTGCATTCTTAGACAATAGTCTTTATATGGTAACTGCTACAAACCCTAAAAATCCTTATCGAAAACAATCTAGTGATTTCAATATGCAATTGACTTTTGTTTAACTCATTGTAAAATAATTGTAGTTTGAAGGGGAGTAGCTGCTGGTAGAATACCAGTCCACTTGAGTCAACATACTGGCGAAAAGCCTAGTTCAGATGACAAGTTATAGAATTAATTTAGCAGTCTGCTAAATTAATTCTATAACTTGAGAGCGAGACCTTAACTAAGTTCACACATCAGATGTGAGCTTGGTTAAGTCTTATGTCTCTCATCAAGTTCACTCAGAGAATTTCTGTAAACATCTGAATAACTTGAGCATATTGACGAGAATGGAACTAAACCTATTCATTTCTACTTTTGCACTGATTTTTGTTGCTGAACTACCCGACAAAACAGCCTTTGCAGCACTATTTCTAGCAACCTGCCACGATCCTTTTGCCGTTTTTCTAGGCGCATCTGCCGCATTTGTCATCCAAAGCTTTGTTGCAGTTGCATTTGGTAGCTTACTAAATCTTTTGCCACCCTCAATAGTTCACATTACAGCAGGAATTTTATTTTTAGTCTTCGCTGTGATGATGTGGACGCGAAAACAACCTGATTCAGAAGAAGTTGACTGTAGTATTCAAGGCAATTCCGCGCAGTTTTCAAAATCTATAACAACTGCATTCATGACAATTTTTATTGCTGAGTGGGGAGATTTGACTCAATTAGCAACTGCGACTTTAGCATCTAAATATCATGCCCCTCTCACAATTTTTACTTCAGCAACTTTGGCACTATGGACAGTTACAGCGATCGGTGTAATTATTGGAAGTCGAGCAAAACACTTGATTAATCCACTTCTACTCCAAAAAACTGCTGCTAGTGCATTTGGAGTAGTTGGAATCTTCTTTTTGGTCAAACCATAAGTACAGGACAGAAAATAAAAATCTGGAATAGACTCACAAAATATTCCAATTTTTGTTCTTAGTTCCTTATTGTTTTTCAATATGAGAGAGTTAGGCACGTAGGCTATTTCCTCCTCCCTAACTCTTTTCCGTGTGGACTTTTCTAAAAATACCTTCCATATATACTTTTGAGCATAGAGAATGATTTTGCAAACACTTGTTTAGTGGGAAATAGCCTGAGCAATAAAGAAGGACGCTGCTGCCGCAATTCCACCAATTAAAACTGTTTGAATGGCGCTACGGATAGGAGTTGTTCCCGTGAATCTTCCTTTTACATAACCAAAAACAGCAAGTGCAACATGCGTTATGGCGATAGATGATAAAAAGGCTGTATTCAAATTATGAATAAAAATGTAGGGTGATAGAGGGATTATTCCACCTACAAAGTAAGCACTTACGATTGTGAGCGCACTTGTATTAGCTCGCTTTGATAGTGTTCTGCATCAGTTTTAGCAGCAAGATACCCACCGAGTCCCATCGCGATTGAGCCAGCAACAATCTCTGCAAATCCAGCCGTAACAACGATCGCTGTCGATTCAACTGAGCCAGATAGACCAGCAGCAAGGGCAAAAGGTACAGTCAACCCATCGGACATACCAATTACCACATCTCTAACCATTTCACTTGCAGAAAAGTGATGTTCGCGGTGCGGGTTATGTTTCATTTTTATTGCAAGTAGTTTATTAAAGTGCCAATTAACGAATAAGTATTTCTTGTTATAGATAGAGATGAGATTAACCAAACTCTTGTTCAATAATACGCCAACGCACTGATGTCACTCCAGATTCTAAGCTCAAACGACTGACAATACGCTCCAAAAAAGCATCATTACGTTCTTGGCTGAGAAGTTCTGCTTCAACACTTACAAAATCAGCATTATCTTCTAAATCTTCGCTGTATAAAGATCTCAGTCTTAAAGTTCCGCTAGCAACTTCCTGCATTAGCAAAGCACGCAAGTGAGATTCATCTTGAGCGCGACAAGTGACATCACAGCGATAACATAGTTCTAATTCTGTACCTTTAAGAGGTTGTTGATTAATACGATATCCAATCGGACGTAGCAACAAATTTGCAACTAGTACAGCAATAGTACCCATACTTGCCTGAAACAGTAATCCAGCCCCAGACATAGCCCCGATCGCTGCTGCACACCACAAAGTTGCTGCCGTATTCAAGCCTCTTACTGTTAAACCTTCGCGGAAAATAACCCCACCAGCCAAAAAACCAATCCCTGAAACTACCTGTGCGGCAACTCTATTTGGGCTAGAGTCACCAGGGGTGAGAGCAGACAGCATGACAAATAAAGCTGCACCTGTTGCAACAAGCGTATTGGTTCTCAATCCTGCTAAACGTTGCCGCCATTGTCGTTCCATTCCAATAACTGAGCCTAGAAGAAAAGCAACGATTAATCGAATCAAAAACTCCGTCCATGTCATGTTTTGCCCTCATTATGTATAGGACAGCTTACCATCTGTTTCTTAAGAAACGATTAAGTAAAGAGCGGATTAAATAGCTAAAACTTAGTCTAGATCAGGTTTTTAGTTTGTGAGCCTAGATTAAGTTTTATGGCGTTTCGAGCATATTGCCCAAAATTTTACTAAATACCAAATACTTGCTTAGCACGATCTAGATAAGCTTGGCGATCATCTAAACCATTTGTACCACCATTGATAATCTTTGTGATAGTGAGAATGTCATCTTGATCGGCATAGCTATTTAGTTCATTTTTATCCCAAAACCAGCCCGCACTCAAAGCGGCAAGATCGAAATCTGCTAAGCGGCTAGGATTATCGATCAAATTGACTCCTAAAGCTTTCCCACAAGCATCGTAATTAGTACGTCCTGTAATTTGAATCAACCCTCTTCCTTTAAATTTCAGGTGTTGCTGGCTTAAGTATGAAATAGATAAATCTCAGAAATTATAGGTTAGTCTAAGTCTGACTTCTAAGCTTTAAGAAATCTTTGCTTCATACTTAAATCAGCAACGCCAAATTTCACTCCATCACCTGATTGCACATTACCTAAATCTTCGCAACCTTCATAATCTGAACCTGAGGCATATTCTTCGTTGGCATTAAATCCATCGCTCTCATGCGCCGTTTGAGCAAGGAAATGTGCTTTCCTTAGTGAATTTGTGATGCTGTAACGCTGCAATGTGTTGTTTAATGGCGTTATCAACTTGATAAGGCGATCAACAGTGATCGAAGGGGCGATCACGTTTAATTGCTCTTGTGTAACAAATACCAGAGGGACAGTCTGCCCATCATTTAGCAATTGAACATGTGGCAAATAAGCAAACTGAGTGTTATGCCCTTGAAATTGCTCTCTAGCATTGCAAATTTGATATGGTTATCAACTAGTGCATAAGACTGCAACTTAGAGGAAGCAACAGCATTAACAGGCTGTTTTTCATTGTCAGTAAGCTTAGATGAATCTACGGGCTGAAGTTTAATTATGGTATTTTGGACAACCTTAAGTTCATACATATGGATAAATTCATCTTGATAGAAAATCTCTCTTTGACTAGTAATGAGTATATCTAAGATATTTATTTAAAAACAGTTCGACTATTATCTTCTTGCAAAAATAGATAAATCCCAAATTACCTTTGTAAGATTCCTGTAGAGCGACTATCCATCCAAATAGACTATCCAAACTCTTAAATCGCGGATAGTTGAAGCTGAGGACAAATATCTGAACAATCAGGTAAGAGCCGCAGCAGAAATAGATATAATTCCATCTGAAATTAATTCGCTAAAACTCAGTAAAGACTGTCCGAACTAAAGATTGAACTAGCGCATTCAATACAAGACTAGATTGAATAGACTCAATATTTAAATTTGAGCATGGGTTGGAAGCTCTCCCCTACCACTATATAGTATTTTATAACTGTAGTGATTCGGATTTAAATAACAACCACAAATTAAAGTGTGAAAAATGACTGTATATAATTAGTGATTTTATCCAATTCTTTGATTCAACAAGTCTAAAATATTACTAGAGAAATTTTCTTATGGAAGAATGATATGTAGCCATGCTCCTTTTCGATTGCTATCAGGAGCTTCTTGAAAGTACTGAGCTTTTGCTGTATAAAAGCTGCCACCATCAGCAACACATGCTGAGTAGATTAGATTCTTGGAATACAAACCAACAAAACTATTTTCACTATCCGAATTAGGATAGGAGAAGCTAGCACCATCAAACTCACTCCAAGAATCAAAAACATGGAAGGCTTGAATGATACCTGAACTATCCACATCTACACCATTGATGGCAATAACGTGACCGCTTACAGTTAGACTGGTGTGGATAATTAAAAATGCCCCTGAGTCTCTGATCGCAACAAGCATATCTGAAAGGCTTGCATTGCCATTATAGTAATATTTATTTCCAACAACGCTTTTTAGATATTTGCCTATTGTTGTGGGATCGCCAGGTGTGCCTAGAGATTGTAAGGTCTCTCTTACCGTAGGTATAGATGCAACAGTTTGTCCAAGGGCTTCACAGATAGCCGCACTTTGACAAGTACATCCATCAGGTTGACTTAGGGCGGCATGGTCAACAGTTTGACGTTTGGTTAGATACGTGGTCATAGAACTGTCAAAAGATAATAAAGTATCATTTAATTTTACAAGACTTGTATCCCAAAGCCTTCTCCATATTTTCTTATCAAAATATAGTCGCTTGTAGTAGATTAAAATTGATATTCTGTGACTTGAAAGCAGTTTCGAGAAATATCCATACTCAGCCAACTTTTATTTACTTCCTTATCAAAACCTTATTATAGAAATTGTGACTAGATTCATTGCTGGAATTATTGCTCTCTCTGTCTGTATAGCTAGTTTTAGCCCTACCGCATCAGCACAACTTTCTAAGCCAACGGAGATTATTAGTGGCAAACAAATTAACGATTTCCTTACCGACAAGGATATTCCAATAGGACAAAAAGAATTTGCTCGTGACTATATGATAAACGCTCAAAAAGACGAACGCTTAGAAATAACTGTTAGTTCTGAGCGCTTTGATACTGTTTTGAGATTGTTAGATAATAAGGGAGAAGTAGTAGTAGAAAATGATGACGCAGATAGTACTACTACTAACTCATTAATCTTCTTTAAAGTCCGAAAGTCTGGAAATTATATTGTAAGAGTTTCAGCTTTTGGTGGTTTTGGTGGAGGTAAATTCACTCTTAGTGTTACTAAGCTTCAAGTTGTAAATTAATATGGTGGAATAGATTCAAACGTTGCATGGTAATTTACCTGCGATCCAAATACAGCAGTTTGTAAAATTGATTGTTGAATTATTATGTGTCTTTAAACACCTTTAAATATCGTTTTGATTGCATTTACATTATTGAGATTTAACCTCAAGCCTATTGTTTTCGTTAAGTTTAGAAGTAAAATCATCATTGATAACAATTGTAACATCTGAATAAATATCTCCAGTAGCAGAAACCTGAACTTCGCCGATATTAATTAAGCTTTTCACCAATTCAGCAGCCTCAACATTACCACGCTGGGAAATAATCTGGGTTTTGTCAGTGGTTTCAGGGCTTGAATAGGTCTCGTGATCTGTAATGTAAACATTGCCAAATCCCTGTTTCTTTAAGAAAGTGATTGCAAGCTTGGTAAGTTCTGGGTGTTTGGTGGCGTTGGCAACAGCAATATTTAACTGACCTAAGGCAATTTGATTTCCACTGTGACTCGCATTGGTGTAACTGGAAGCGTTGAAATAATTGACTAGTATTTGCGAAGCCGCTTGATAGTCTTCAACCCAGTAACTTAAAGAGTATTCTTGCTTGCTACTAAATCTACCAGGTAGCATCAGAAATTTATTTTTACTACGATCGCTGGTTAATGCTGTTCGTAGCAGAGCGAGCATTTCATCCAAAGTCAAATCCGTATCAATATTTTGTTGTGCTACTTGTAAAAGATCTGGCAACTTAGCAATGTTTTTAGGTTCCGTCATCGTTTGTAGAAGTGTTTTGATTACCTCTTGCTGTCTTTGCACCCGACCAATGTCTCCCAGTTCATCATGACGAAAGCGAATATACTTTTGTAAAAGAGGCCCATCTAGCTTTTGCTTCCCTGGCTTAAAGTGGATATATAGATGTTGAGAGTCATCTCTATAGTCCATTTTTTTAGGAATATTGACTTCTACTCCGCCCAAGATATCAACTAACTTAATCAGTCCATTGCGGCTGACTCTAACATAACGATCAATTGGAAGTTCTGCACCTAAATCGTGGCTTATTGTTTGGGCAGCAAGTAATGCTCCTCCTTGGACATTGGCTTGACCGATTTTAGCAACATTTTTACCTGGGAGCCTTACTAGAGTATCTCGAGGGATCGATAGAACATGAATCTCTTTACTGTCTGGTAAGAACCTTACTAAAAGTACAGTATCGCTAGGGCTTAGAAAAGCTTGAGGAGAAGTAGCATCTGTACTTAATTTCGGATTCTTAGAATCATCATCGTTATCAATACCTAAAACCAGAAGATTAACTGGATTAGTTAAAGTAGCAGGGAGTAGACTAGTAAGACTTTGTTGACTGTTTGGGAGGTGTTGAGGGGAAGAATTTTGTTTAAATGGGGTAAGAGAGAGTATTGCTTTAGAAAACATGCCACAGCATAAAGATACTAATGCAATGCTCGATAACAATAATGGTAGTCTTCCCAGCTTTTTTTGTCTTACTTTATTGAATAAATTCCGATCTTTTTCTGTCTTGCGATTCATTAATTAGTTATTTCTCGCATTTTATTTACAAGTTTTTTTAATCAGCATATAAAAGAAATCCTAAAATATTCAATATCAGTAAATTTATATTTTAGATATTAGTTGTAATCACTAGACAGTTAAATCGAGATGACTTAATTAGATATAGCATATAGCGATGTTTTCATGGAGCGAATTTTTCAAAGTCTTGATTAGTAATTTTATTCCGTAAGAATAAAGGCTTCATCTATCCGAAAGTTAGACAAAAAGCCTCTATGATACAAAAGTACGCGAATCGTTGTCATACTAGTACTTCGGATACTCCAAAATGCAAAACCAGAATTTACCTCCACAACTTTTCTCACGCGCAGAAGGTATCGCCAAAGGAAAATTACTGCGGGATCGAGTGCCGAGATCAAGTCATGAGGAGTGGAAACCTTCTTCAGATCGAGCCGAACCTGTGGCAATTTTGGCAGCATCTAACCAAGGCAGATTGTCAGAATTAGTGCCATTGCGATACGGAAGAATGCTTGCCTCTCCATTTGCCTTTCTGCGAGGAGCAGCTAGCATTAGTGCCTTCGATCTGAGCAAAACGCCCAAAACTGAAATAAAAGTGCAAGCTTGCGGGGACTGCCATTTGTCCAACTTTGGCGGGTATGGTACACCAGAACGAAATCTTGTCTTCGATGTTAATGACTTTGACGAAACCTTGCTAGCCCCTTGGGAATGGGATGTGAAGCGGTTAGCCGCTAGCATTGTGGTGGCAGGGCGATCGCTCAAATTCTCAGACAAAATCGGTCACATGGCAGTGATCGCCGCGGTTCAATCCTACCGTGAGCATATGAACGAATATGCCCAAATGACCGCGATGGAGGTTTGGTATGATCGGATTGGAGTTGAATCGCTACTTACGTTTACAGAGCGCGCCAAAGAACTCAAGAAACTGAAAAGTGAAGTAACAAAGGCACGGGCGTTAACGCCCGTAATGGAACTACACAAATTGACTGAAATAGTACAGGGACAACGCCGTTTTATCGGCAATCCGCCCTTAGTATATCATCCAGCATCTGAATATCCGCTGGCAGCAGAGATGTTATCGGTCTTTCATAAATATCGGCAAACTTTACGAGAAGATATCCGCATTTTACTAGACCATTATCGCGTTGTAGATGTTGCGATGAAGGTAGTGGGAGTTGGCAGTGTTGGTACGCGCTGTGGAATTGCTCTACTGGTGTCGGGGGATAATGATGACCCTTTATTTCTACAAATTAAGGAAGCACGCAGATCTGTACTAGAAGCTTATGCAAGCAAAAGTGGTTACGATAACCATGCTCAAAGGGTAGTGGCAGGACAGCGTCTGATGCAAGCCTCAACCGATATTTTTCTCGGCTGGGCAAGGGGCGAGGACGGGCATGATTTTTACCTGCGGCAACTTAGAGATATGAAAATTTCTGTCGAGATTGAAAGTATGTCGGATACGGATTTACGGGGATATTCTCAGTTATGTGGTTGGGCTTTGGCTCGGAGCCATGCTCGATCTGGCGATCGCTTTCTTATTAGTGGTTATCTTGGTCAAAGCGACACATTTGATCGCGCTATTGCTAATTTTGCAGTTGCCTATGCCGACCAAAACGATCAAGATTATCAACAGTTAGTTGATGCAGTGGCGACAGGACAGATTAAGGCAGTTAAAGGCTAAATTGGATAGAGAACAATGACAAGGACTACATGAAAAAAGCGATCGCGAATAAAGCCCAGCCAACAGTTAAACCCCATTTACGACTGTTTCAGGGGATTTTACCGTTGCAACGATCTGCGATCGGGAATGATATCATCGCGGGCATTGTCCTAGCGGCTCTGGGCATTCCTGAAGTGATGGGATACACCAAGATTGCAGGAACGCCGATCGCGACAGGACTGTATACTCTCATCCTGCCTGTCGTGGCATTTGCAGTCTTTGGTTCTTCTCGCCATCTGGTCGTTGCTGCCGACTCTGCAACAGCGGCAATCTTGGCGGCTGGATTATCAGGTTTAGCGACCTTAGGCAGTCCCGAATATTTAGCCTTAGCGGAGTCAGTTGCCATCCTAGTGGCTGGATTATTGCTGTTCGCCCGCCTATTTCGACTCGGGTTCCTAGCCGACTTTTTGTCGCGGACTGTCCTAATCGGTTTCTTGACTGGGGTGGGAATTCAGGTCGCGATCGGACAATTAGCAGGGTTGCTGGATCTCAAGGATGGTGGACATCAGCCCATGCAACAAATTATGACAGCGATCGCAGGGCTACCCCATGCTAACCCCTTAGCGATCGGGATTTCTGTCACCGTTCTGATTACGATTCAGCTATTCGAGCGATTCTTGCCAAAATTTCCAGGAGCATTGCTGGCTGTAGTCGGCGCGATTCTTGCTAGTTGGATATTTAACTTTGCCAGCCTTGGCGTAACCGTTATCGGAACTGTGCCTAGTGGGTTGCCCTCATTTGGTTTACCCGCAATCAATCTGAGTGAATTTCCCAAAATATTGGGCATTGCCTTATCCTGCGTTATTGTCATTGTTGCCCAAAGTGCGGCTACCTCCCGCGCTTACGCCTTTCGCTATAGTGAGAGCTTTAACGAAAATGTCGATTTAGAAGGTTTGGCGGCGGCTAATCTCGCGGCAGGATTGACTGGCACATTTGTGGTCAATGGCAGCCCGACTAAAACTGAAATTGTGGATACGGCGGGAGGGCGCAGCCAAGTTGCTCAACTATCTACAGTAGCCGTAGTATTAATTGTTATCCTCTTCCTAACTCAGCCGATCAGCTACCTACCCAATGCAGTTTTAGCGGCAATTGTATTCTCGATTGGTCTGAGATTGATTGACATTAAAGGAATGCAGTCGATCTTTAAAACCCATCGGGAAGAGTTCTATCTGGCGGTTATCACGGCGACTACAGTCGTTTTTATCGGTGTTAAAGAGGGGATCGTCTTGGCAATTATGTTGTCATTAATCTTGCATGTGCGCCATAGTTACCGCCCCCATTCTGCTATCATCATTCCTGACAAAAATAAATTTTGGCAGCCGATTCCCGTACAAATGGGCAGCATATCAGCACCAAATCTGATTATTTATCGATTTAGTAGAGACTTGTTTTATGCAAATGCGACTTTCTTTTCTGAAGAAATTCAAAACTTAGCGAAAAGTGCCAATCCGTCAGTGCAGTGGTTTATCTTGGAAGCAAGAGCGATTACTGGAATTGACTATTCTGCATCTCAAACATTACGAGATGTGGTTAAGGAATTATCCATGCAAAATGTAACTTTTGTCATTTCTGGACTATCGCCAGAGACAAAAAGACAGTTTGATCAAGATGGACTAACGGATTTAATTGGTGCTGATCGTTTTTTTTACCATTTAGAAGATGCATTAGCTGTTTTCCATTCAGAAAGCAACTAAAAAATCCGATCATTCAGCATCTCAAAGACGATTTCGTACAAGCAACTGCCCGATCCTCTAAGTAAAGAAACTAAGTAGAGATAAAAATTATGCCAGAAGAGACCGAATTTAAATCTATGGTAGAAGAGTTTGAAGAGAACCTTAAAGAGCAGCGTCAGGAGCAAAAAGAAGATAGCAGTTTCTTGAAAATGGCTTCTCTGTCTACCGCGATTATTGCAGTTATAGCGGCTCTAGCTACGCTCCAATCTGGATCTACCGTCAACGAGTCTCTAAGTAAGAAAAATGATAGCGCAGTGGCAATTTCCAAAGCTTCCGATCAGTGGGCTTTCTATCAAGCTAAGGGTATTAGGGCAATCGTTCTTGAATCGCAAAGAGCGACGTTAACTGCTCTGGGAAAAACTAGCCCTGAGAGTACAAATCAAGAAATTGAGCGCTATAAAAAAGAGCAGAAGGATATCAAGCAAATAGCAGAGAAATATGACAAGGAGTCTGAACAATTAAACATAGAAGCAGAACATTTGCTGTCCCAGCATCACGGTTACGCCTTCTCGGTGGCGATTTTACAAATTTCGGTGGCCCTCTCAGCGATCGCGGCTCTAACCAAAAATCGTCAAATGTGGATTATGTCTTTAGTTGTGGCTTCTGCGGGTACTTTTTTGGCAGCCAATAGTTTTATGATGAAAACTACGGAACCCGCTCATAATGGAGGGTTAGCATTAGAACAAAAAGCTCACATCATCGCAAAGGAACTATTGTAGCTTTCTGTTTTTGAGTGAAAGATGAACAATAGGGACACAAGTTTAGAACCGCACAAACAAAAAATCAGGCAGAACTTACGATAAAGTATGTATGCCGTTATGATGAAATCTATGCTAGATGCGTTTCTTCAAGGACTATTAGCAGCATCGAGTTCGGGGCTAGGCGCGTTATTAGGCATTTTTTGGCAACCCAGTCGGGTTCTATCGGCGGCAATTATGGCATTTGGCAGTGGTACATTGCTTTCGGCACTTGCCTTTGAAATTACAATCAGCGCTTACCAAGAAAGTGGCTTTTTACCTTTATTTATCGGTTTTTTGATTGGTGGAGGGTTATTTATTACCATTACCCGTTTTGTTGATGACAAAGGTGGTTTTTTGCGTAAAGTTTCTTCCCGCCGACGCTATTTATTTGAACATCGCCAAGGGGAAACAGGAGATGTTCTTGATCGCATTGCCAATGTCGAGGTAATGAAAAACCTTCCTCCATCTGAAGCACAGGCAATTGTCCCTTTACTCAAACCAATTTTCATTAAACAAGGAGAGGCAATCTTTCATGAGGGAGATCAAGGCGACTCATTTTATATGATTGTTTCAGGAGAAGCTGAGGTCAAGAAAGGAGAAAAAGTGATGACAACCCTTGGTAATGGTGAAGTCTTTGGCGAGATGGCTCTACTCAATAGCGAAACGAGATCAGCAACGGTAGTCGCCCATACAGATATGGAGGTCTATCAACTGAGACAAGAACATTTTGATGATGTACTACTCAAATCTCCCAATATTGCCAATTCTCTCAGTCGTGCTTTAGCCAAGCGCCTGCGTACAACTACTGCTTCTCAGGCTGAGGCTGAACAAAATTTAGATTTGTGGCGACAACGGGCGATCGATAGTGTCGAAATTGACCTGTCTCCTTCAGAAGAGCAGCAACTAATTCAAGGATTAGTAAAAAGCTCGGCTCCCTTAGCAATCTTAGTTGGTACACTAATTGATGGTATTCCCGAATCAACTGTAATTGGAATAACTGCTCATCCAGGACAGATAGGTTGGTCTTTTTTGCTAGCAGTATTTATTTCTAATTTTCCTGAAGCACTTTCTAGCTCGATTGGGATGAAACAGTCTGGCACAACCAAAACTAGAATTATGTTTCTTTGGCTAGGTGTAATTGGGTTAAGTGGTCTATGTGCTCTCTTAGGAAATTTACTTGCCGTCAATACGTCTGACTTTTTTTTAGCTCTAGCACAAGCGATATCTGGTGGCGCGTTGCTTGCGATGTTAGCCAGCACCATGATGCCTGAAGCCTATGAATTAGGAGGTGGTTCAGTAGCTTTCTCAACCATTATGGGCTTCTTGACAGGATTTTTTATCTCTGCCCCCCACTTACGACCATTCATAATTAAGTAAGTGGGGGGAACTTTGAAATAAGCTGAACCACTTGGAACCTAAAACAGCGATCGCCAGTCCAAAGAAAAGTCATCAAGTTTATCTCACCAAACTTGTATTAATGCAACTTACTTTATAAAAACAATCCTATGGATCGCATCGTACAGAAGGCTCATTTCTTTAGACGGGCAGGCTTTGGGGCAACCCTCGACGAACTACATAGCGACAATTCCCCTGAAATGTTGTTATCAACATGGCTCAACGAATCACCAGTACTAAATGTCCCCGCACCTCTGCCCATAGTCAAAAAAGGTAAACAAGATCAATCGCGGGAAATGTGGCACTGGTTATTAAAGCAAATGGTGAGTGCTAATAATCCATTACATGAACGCATGGTCAATTTTTGGCGCGATCGCTTTGTGGTGTCCCTTCGCAAAATTGGCAAAGCGCAACTCCTACTAGACTACGAAAAAAGATTGCGAAGCTATGCAATGGGAGATTTTCAGGAATTGCTGATGCAAGTAACTACTAGCCCCGCTATGCTTAACTATTTAGACAATGACCAAAATCGGGCAGGGAAGATTAACGAAAACTATAGCCGCGAAGTAATGGAACTCTTTACCATTGGGCAGGGGCAATATACCGAAAAAGATATTCAAGAGGGAGCAAGGGCGCTGACGGGGTGGCAAGTGAAATTACGTCCTGAGATGGGCATAGCGGATATCGCCTTTGTAAAGCGTCGCCATGATGATGGAGTCAAGAATTATTTAGGGCATTCAGGCAAACTCAGCACGCAAGATGTGGTGGAAATCTTAGCCAATCATCCCAGTACTGCGAGAAAATTAGCTGTCGATCTATGGAGTACTCTCGCCTATCGCAATCCTGAACCTGCAATCGTTGATCGCCTTGCACAGGTATATAAACAAAATAATCGCAGCATCAGAGCCGTAGTTGCCGCAGTTTTTAATAGTCCCGAATTTTATAGTACCCAAGCCTATCGCAGTCATTTGAAAACACCACTCTATTTTGTTTTGAGCAGTTTGCGTCAATTGCAAATTGAAGCAGATAGCGATCGCGTAATTGGTGATTTACGCGCCATGGGACAAGTGCCGTACAATGCTCCGTCGGTCAAAGGTTGGCAAGGAGATCAGGGTTGGTTGACTGCTCCTTCTTTATTAACGCGGCTCAATGTCGCTCAGCAGTTTACGAAAGAATATGGTGACGATGGGGGCTTTAAGTTCAATCCCGATCGCTATAGCGCCAAAGATCTAGTCACAGTTCTATTAGATGGGAATAGCGATCGCCAATTAGAAGAGCAATTTACTGGTTTATCCAAACGCGAAATTGCCGCTTTGATTCTATCTTCACCGATCTATCAACTTGCCTAAACATAGCCAAGATTAATGCTTGTTCCCATATCGATTTTTATCACTAACTCTCAATTTATGAATAGAAGATTATGAATAGAAGAGATTTTCTCACCTTGATGTCTAGCACGGCGGCGATGGCGATCCTTGCTCCTAGTCGCACTAGCGCCGCCCAAAGTAGCGATCGCAAAACGCTTGTCGTTATTGAACTTGCAGGGGGCAACGATGGTTTAAATACGATCATTCCTTACAATGACGCTAATTACCGCAAATTGCGCCCCACGATTGCGATTAAGGATGGTATTCCTATTTCTAATCAGACAGCGTTCCATCCTGCTCTCAAGGATTTAAAGCCTGTTTTCGATCAAGGGCGGATTGCGATCGTTCAAAATGTCAGCTATCCCAATCCCAATCTATCTCACTTCCGTTCCAAAGAAATTTGGCAAAGTGCCCATCCTCAAGGGGCATCGGATACGGGCTGGCTCGCCAGATATCTCACCAATGTCCAAGCGAAAACCGCAGATGCGATCTTTCTCGGTGAAGAATATCCTCTAGCTCTTACAGGTAATGGCGATCGCTATTTGCAACTGTCTCCCCGTCTAGGAGTGCAGCAAAGGGGAAAACTTGGTGAAGCGATGCGCGCAGTCTATAGCACTCCTCAAGGTTCGGAATTTGCCGAACAAATCCGTCGCTCGGTGCTAGAGAGCGAAGCCGCTATTAAGCAATTGACTCAAAATATTGACAAACGCCTTGACGAGCATAGCTATCCCAAAACCGCGATCGGTAGACAATTCGCCTTACTTGCCCGTGTGATCGAATCACAACCCAAGGTAGTCTATCTCACCATCGGCGGATGGGATACGCATACTGGACAGGTACGACGTCATCAACAGTTACTAGGTGATCTTGGCTCTGGACTGGCTGCCCTTAATCGCGATATTCAAGCCCATAGTATGCAAAAGAATGTCCTAGTCATGGTGCAAAGTGAATTCGGTCGTCGTCCTGCGGAAAATGGTAATGGTGGAACCGATCACGGCACAGCCGCACCTGTGATGTTGTTGGGAAATGTACGTGGAGGTTTCTATGGTGGCACTCCAGCATTAGATAGTCTTGTCCAAGGGAACCTACCAATGCAAGTAGATTTCCGTAGTATTTATGCGGAGATTCTCAATCAGTGGGAAGGAGTTAAAGCCGCAACTATTCTCGATCAAGACTTCCCGAAAATCGGGATTTTGTAATAAAAAAGGTGTCGCGAAGCGACACCTTTTTTATTAGCTTAGAAAGCCTAATGCTGAGCCAAGCAATAAAAATATTCCCATAATTAGTCGATACCAAACAAATATCCAAGTACTTTGCTTCTCTAAATAGCGTAGCAGTCCAAAAATATAGCTACCGCAAAGTGTAATAGGACGTAGAGTAAAAGGAGAATATAGGTATCAAAGACAAAATGTCAAATTCGTACAGTTATGATTTACGGCAAAAAGTAATCAAGTCAATTGAATTGGATGGACTAAAGAAAATCGAA
>JANXUJ010000205.1 GCA_025356295.1 Cyanobacteriota bacterium | reverse complement strand
CTAGTTTTGGTACAGGTAATGCAGGCAACTTAAGTATTATCTCTGACCAATTGCTCTTAAATCAACAAGGTCGGCTGATTGCTTCTAGTATTCCTGGTGAAGGAGGGAATATCAACTTACAAATCGCTCATGCACTGATTTTGAGGAATAGTAGCCAGATTTTAGCCGCATCCGCAGGAACTGGAGATGGTGGAAATATTAATATCAAGGCGGGTGTGATTGTTGGTTTAGAAAATAGCCAAATTAGCGCCAATGCCTTTAGTGGCAATGGCGGTAATATTCTGATTAATACTCAAGGGTTATTCTTTTCTCCCAACAGCCTCATCACCGCTAGCTCTGAACTAGGAATCAGTGGCAATGTCTCCATCTCAAACATTGATCTTTCAACTAGAAATGTATCCGTACCATCGGCGGAAAATTTTGTCAAAGTTGATGCGATCATCTCAAATAGCTGCCTCGCTAGACGGAATGCAACTCAGGGTAGTTTTGTAGTCACAGGTTCAGGTGGATTGCCCGAAAATCCTGACAATCTCTTAGTTGCGGAATACCCTGCGAGTACTATTCAATCAGTTCCTAATTCTAATTCTCTAATCAACTCATCGATAAATCCTTCTTCAAAGAATGAACAAAAAGATCAGCAAAGCTGGCAATTAGGAGATGCAATTGTGGAACTGCGCGGCTTAGTTAGAGCGGAAAATGGAGAAGTTTTGCCAGTAATTAGCTATGCTGATGCTGAAGCTCTAAAATGTAATAAAACTAAAATTTAAAAATTCAGTTAAAAATTTAGAATTAGCGGCGCAATGCGCCGCTAATTCTAAAAGTAATCCACAGGTAAGTTAAGTTGTCAGAAGATCAAGATTATTTGTCGCTAGTTTACGATTTGCAAAATCGTTTAGAAATATTGCAAACAGCGATCGCCTTACAACCAGAACCCGCGATCGAGATCGTCAAAGATTGGCAGCGATCGCATGACCATATGCAAACATTTTTTCAGACCGAAATCGTAAATACCGATTTAGAAATAACGCCGCAAAATTTGTCTTTGCAAGTAGAAATTGATAAACAGCTAAAAATGATTGGTGTAGACTTGACCATGTTACAGACTTCACGCAGTCTCACCACTTGGCAAAAGCGCCATCAACAAATGTGCGATCGCTTTATTTTGTTGCAGCGTTACTGTCAAATGCACTAATTAAAATGCACTAGCTAAAAAAGGGTTGGAAGCACTTCATACTGACGCTAATTCTTGAGTTTTTTAACAGACTTAATCTAAAATACTTGATAAATATTAGTATAAACATAGTAAAAACTCTATAGTAGAATCAATGATCCTAGAAACAGCTTGGCTACTTCCTTGCTATGGCTTACTGGGCGCAGGAATCACCTTACCCTGGTCATTAAGGCTGGTGCGCCGCACTGGACCTCGCCCTGCGGCTTACTTCAATATGCTGATGACTATACTTGCGCTCGTACATAGTTGTTGGCTATTGACATCGATTTGGGGCGAACCTGCTCGACAATTTGAGTTTAGCTGGTTTCAAGCTTTTGATCTCAATCTTGTTTGCTCTTTTAATATCTCTTCGATTAGTGCTGGCGCATCCGTGATGATTGCCACAATGAGCTTAATCTCGCAAGTCTATGGACTAGGATCGCTGGAAACTGACTGGGCTTTAGCAAGATTTTGTGCCTTAATTGGTTTTTTTGAAGCTGCAATTACAGGCATCGCTTTTAGTGACTCATTATTTTTTAGCTATGCCCTGCTAGAAACGCTGACTTTGTCCACTTATCTATTAGTGGGATTTTGGTACGCACAGCCTCTTGTGGTAACTGCGGCAAGAGATGCATTTTGGACAAAGCGAGTTGGTGACTTGTTTTTGTTAATGGGTGTAGTTGTCCTCTCTAATCTTACTGACAGCCTCAATTTTTCTGATTTAGAAACTTGGGCAAATGCACCACAGACGATCGCCTATTTTGCCGAACATCAACAATTTGGAACCTTATTAGGACTAGCCTTAATTGCAGGACCAATCGGTAAATGCGCTCAGTTCCCTCTCCACCTTTGGCTCGATGAAGCGATGGAAGGACCAAACCCAGCCTCGATTTTACGAAATTCGGTAGTAGTCGGGGCTGGAGCTTATGTATTGATTAAGTTACAACCCGTTTTGTCGTTATTTCCAGTGGCGGCTCAGGTTTCGGTGATGTTAGGGGCGATTACGGCGATCGGTGCGAGCTTAGTCGCGATCGCGCAAATCGACATGAAACGCGCCCTCTCCCATTCCACCAGTGCTTATCTTGGCTTAGTTTTTATCGCCGTGGGAATGCAACAACCCGATCTCGCATTAGGTTTGCTATTCAGTCATGGCATCAGCAAATCTTTGCTGTTCCTCAGCTCGGGTGCAGTGATGATGACTACCGTCACTCAAGACTTGACAGAAATGGGCGGACTGAAAACAAGAATGCCAGCGACTCTAGTTGGCTTCATAGTCGGTTCCCTCGGACTGGTGGCGATGATTCCCTTTGGCGGATTTTGGACACTCTTGCGATGGGAAGAAACCTTTTGGAATAGCGATCCGTGGTTAATTGCGATCGCGCTATTCGTCAACAGCGTTACCGCCTTTGGACTAATGCGAATTTTTGCACTTGTCTTTTTAGGCTCACCCAAACCGAAAACTCGCCGCGCACCCGAAGTCGCTTGGCAAATAGCGATTCCTCTAGTTGCTCTGACGATCATCACCCTGTTCGTACCAATTTTGCTGCCATCATGGAACTTTGTCGATATTGACCTCGATACAGTCGATATCTGGGGTAGTGTGGTGCTTTTTGCTTCAGGACTACTCGGCTTTGGGATTGGTGCATATATCTATATCAGAAGCCCTTACGCAGTTGGGAGTTCTGTATCCATGCCGCCCAAGATCACGCGTAGTGCTTGGAAAGCTTTGCAGGATTTACTTGCCAATGATTTGTATGTGCAGACAATCTACGAATCCACGGTCGTCTTAGTCGTTGGTGGTGGCTCAAGGCTACTATCTTGGATTGATCGCTATTTAGTCGATGGTTCGGTCAACTTTTTAGGATTTGCCTCGATCTTTAGCGGCGAAAGTCTCAGATACACCGTGACAGGAAGATTACAGCAGTATGTCCTGACGATCATGATTGGTTTAATTGTGATTGTTTTTGCAGCCTTCTATGGCTTGAATTAATATGCCTTAATTAAATATAAAATCCCAAGATGTGTACCGCCCG
>JANXUJ010000195.1 GCA_025356295.1 Cyanobacteriota bacterium | reverse complement strand
TCTTGCAAAGCAACTTTTATTGCATATTTACAAGATCTTGGCGCTAATCCAGATAGCACCAGACTGGAATATGCGATTGATGCTGGTGACGTTGTTAACAAACAGGTAATGCGTCGCCATGAAAATAATTTAGATTTTTTGGTCGAACTTGGTTATGCCATTGATGTTTTGTGGTGGGGGCAGTTCACCAAAGATAATGATGACATTGATGAATTGTCTAATGACTCAAATATCGAACTTTTAACCGTCGCACAGTTTTTTGAACTTGCTAAATATAAGCCAAAAGCTAAGTTTGCTCCTTTTCAATGGCTGCAAGATAAGTTGTTTTCTAAGCCTAAAGCTAAGGGCTTTGCGAGATTGCCTCAAGTTACTAGTCCTGCTCTGGAGTACAAATCTGGTACTAGATTAGAAACTTGGCACAATTCATTACAAGCTCATAAACATGTGTTGGATGCTTCGGCGACAGGCGGTGGGAAGAGTCACGATGCTGGCTTACTGCGTCCTGAGATGTTTGATGGCATTGACAGGATTATTTATGTCTCAAATGATTCTCGTAATGTGACGACAGAAACTTTGCAGGATTGGCAAATGCTGCCTGCGCGTCACAATGGTCTGACAGATCGCTCTGGCAAACTCCGCCGTGCTAAGCAAGGTGACGATTTGCATGTAAGTTCTAATTGTTCTCGCACGGGAGCGATCGCGGCTTTGCGAAACAAAGCAATTTCTGATACTAGTATCGTTTGTGAAACTTGCCCTTTGCTCAATGCTTGTCGTCATGCTAGTGGTGATGGTTACGGTTTCAGACACGAACGCGCAAAAGCTTTTAAGTCTTCGATTTTACGTTCTCATCCTTCGAGTTTACCTAGTCCAGATGAGTATGACTATTCTAAAACTCTGCTTGTTTGGGAAGAAGTTGGTGAAAGTTTATCGACGATGCGTCAGATATCGGTTGACCGTGCTGATATTGACGCGGCGATCGCTAAGCTTTCGCGTACCGATATTGAGAATAGACAGCAAGTTATCGATTTGCTCAACAAGTTGCATCATCAGTTAGCGAATAAAGCTCGATTTGGCTTGGATTATAACAAAATCAAGGAAGCAATTCCTGAACTAGTTGATAGTTCTTTGCTAGCAAATGCACTTCAGCCAGATTTATCAATTCTCGATACGGTTGATGGGATTGCTGATTCTGAGTTTGATCGGGCTAAGAGTAAGGATAAGAGAGAATTGGCTAGGTTGAATTCTTTGCTCAAGAGTGCAACTACACTTCATGCAATTGAAATTGAACAAAGGATTGACCGTGAAGTTTTGAAGCAATGGCTGACTGAGTTTATCGATATTCTCTCTGGCAATATTCAACATGGCGATTTATATATTCAGCGTGGCAAGCTTACGGTTTCGCTCTTAGATTCTCGCTTGCGTGAAATTGCGGGTAGAGCTGCATCTAATATTTATTTGGATGCCACGATTAGTCAAACCGATTTAGAGTTGCGGTTGGGCTATGGTGTGCGGGTGATTAAGCAAGAAGTACAGGTTTTATCAAGCCCTGTTATTTTTCAAGTTGCGAATATCGGTCGCATGGGTATGCAACGTGGCAACGAACAAACGCGGCAAGCGGAAGCGATCGCTGCTCATTTACGCGATCTCGATCCTACAACAAAGGTGATTGACTTTAAAAAGTTTGATACTGATGGTGCTTGGTTTCGTGATTCTCGTGGTTCTAATGACTTTAAAGATGCGAAAACTTTTGTCGTCACGGGCACACCTTGCTCGAATATTGCCTCACTGAAAGCAGAGTATGCGGTATTAACTGGCTCCCATCCTACGGATTCAGATTTAGATTTTGCGGCTTTTGTTGATCGCCATATTCTCGCTAATGTTCGGCAATGTTTTGGTCGTAAGTCGGGTAATCGTTTTCATGACGGTGACAAGATTTATTTCTTGTCTGATTTTGATTTAGGTGATATTCCTCATCTCCAAATTAAGGCAAGTGATATTACTCCCGATGCGATGAGCAAACTGGAAGATCTTAAATCTCAGATTACCCAACTTGCCCATGATGCTTTAGCTAAAGGTATTGATTTACTATCTATGTCCCAAAGACAAAAAGCTGACTGGATAGGGATTAAGTGGGGTCAGTTTAGACGCAATTTTGAGTGGATCGATCCACTATTAAAATTCCTTTATAGCAATACGATCCAAAATTTAACTGAAAGTATTGATCTATGTAATGAGCCTAATGAACTAGCTCTTAATCTGAAGAATCAAGAGCTAGTTGAGTTTTGGTCTGGTGTGACAGAAAAACTTTTGGCTGATAATGCTCCAATTAAATCAACTTTAGCGGGAATTATCGAGTTCTTTGCTGCTTATATTCCGCAATATCTACACCACTTTATCGTTGTTAATCTCTCGTCTATGTCGCGTAATCGTATGTGTTCAACACTTGCTATTCTCATTGCTTAGAATTTAATTGTAAATATATCATTACTGCAAATTTTTTATTGATAGTGGAGAAATGCTCACTGTTTAGTTTATTGATTCAATCTGCTATTTATCTTGAATCAATAATCAAGTTTCAATAATCAAGATAAATTATTATTGTTTTGTATGAATATCTTTCAGTCAAATCTTAAAGGTCGCAATGGTTTGACTCTGGCTTGAATTATTCTGCCCTTTGTAATTTTTCTCCGCATTTTCATGTCTCATTTTTTAACAAGTTATTAAGCTAGTTGTTTAGTCCTTTTTCAAGAATCTTGATTAATGATTAAATATTCTTGAAATTTTGGTCAACATTCTTTCTAAGCTTACTAAAGATATTGTTGGTTGCTAAAATGTCTGTCAACCAATCGTGGATTATGTAAGACTATCGATGCCTAAGCTTGGTATTAAAACTGTCAAGAATATTGAATCAAGAATCGAGTTTCAATATTCTTGAATATAGAAGTTCCTCGGATTATAGAACCCATTTAGTATCTCGTGCATATGCTACAAGCCTTTCAGGTGTCTAGGTTTTACCCGTTTTAGTATACAAAACCCCATGATCCTATTAAATCGTTGAATTACCGAATTAAGGGCTGCCTGAAAGCTATATTTTGTCCGAAAAGATACCAAATGGGTTCTATAAATTTTAATCCATCATCATTGCTCAAATTATTTTGAGCGCATAATTATTGCATGAATTATTTTCAATCTTTAAATTGTCATTTCTTGAGCAAATTATTAAGCAAGACATAAAAAATAATCTTGTTTCAAGAATCACTAATCAAGATTCTTGAAACAAGATTGATGGTTGTACAAATCTAGTAAAGGTAATCTGCTGAAGCTAATTATCTTTGCTTGCCGAAAAAGTAAGATTTGCTTGCAGTAAACTGCAAGCGATCAATGTAATTGAATTGTGTTGTGTGAACAAAGTAGCTGCAACGCAATTACAAAAGAATCTATTAATTATCTTGAAACTTGATTCTTGATTCAAGCTTCAAGAGGGTTGAACGTAGTTCTTCTTCAGTCTGGATTTCCTCCCAGTTAATCGGCATTGCTCGAAATAACTCGAGTGCAGCTTGAACCCATACTTCCTTAGCAATCTTCTGCCCGTGCTTGCGTTTACCTTGTTTTAGCAAATTATCAAGCCAGTCATTTAATTCGAGTGATAGTCTGAGATTAATTTTTTCTTTTTCACCATCAATCAAGAATGATGATTCTTGATTGATGATTCTTGATTCTTGATTCTTGCTTAAAGATTCTTCTTCAGGTTCGGTCTTACTAAAGATACCTTGAGTTAGTGGATTGTTACCTAATGCCGATCGCTTTACTGCCATTTCATTACCTCATCAACTAATTCTCTATACGCTTTTGCTCCTGTTCCGTTGGCATCGTATTCAAAAATAGATAGCCCATGACTGGGTGCCTCACGCAATTTTACCGTTTCAGGAATCACAGCTTTAAACATGCGATCACCAAAGTGATTATGTAATGACTGCTGTACTTCTTTGCTTAGGTTATTGCGTCCATCAAACCGAGTCGCTAGAGCGCCAGCGATCTGAATTGGATGTTCTAGAGAGTCTCGTATTAATGAAAGAGCGCGTTCGATTCCCTTGATGCCAAGTAAACCGAGATAGCTCATGTCTACTGGAATAATTACACCTTCCGCAGCCATGAGTGCATTGATAGTAAAAACGCCAATGTTTGGTGGACAGTCAATTAAGATAAAGTCATATTGTGCTTCAACGAAAGCGATCGCTTTCCTCAGTAACAACTCTCTTCCTGGTAATCCTGAAATTGGGATCTCTTCTTCAGCAAGGAGGATGTTGGAAGGAGCTACATCGACACCCGAATCAGTTTTAACAATAATTTCAGACAACTTAGCGTGACGCTGAAGAACATCCTTTAACTGTTTTTGCAGTTGCCATATTTCAATACCTAATGCTGCTCCAGCATTTCCCTGCGAGTCTATATCTATAATCAAAACTCGTTTTTGGTGAAATTTAACTAGCCCTACCGCTAGGTTATAGGCAGTTGTTGATTTGCCTACTCCACCTTTCATATTGAAAACAGATAGCTTGATAGCCATTATTGATCTTGATGAAAGTTCAAAAGTAATAATATAGAATCTTTAATAAAGAGTCAAGATTCTTGAAAAGATTAATCAAGATTATTGATTGCCTTTTTCAAGAATCTTGACTCTTTAGCTTTTCCTGTCTGTGAGCAGCTTAACCCAAAATAATTTGTTGAGTTTTATGTACTGCTGCAATCAAGATATTTGCCGCACGATCGCATTCGTCATCTGTGGTGAATTTACCGATGCTAATTCGCAAGGCTCCTTCAATGAGATTTTCAGGTAAAGCGATCGCTTGTAACACATGAGAAGGCGCTTCTACACCCGATGAGCAAGCCGAACCTGTTGAAATCGCTAGCTGATCGCGAATTCTGGCGATAATGGCTTTATTGGGAATGCTAGGAATCGAAACATGAAGGTTACCTGCGAGTCGGTTCGTACGATCGCCATTGATTACAAGATCGGGAATGCTTTCTTGTAGAAGAGTTTGTAGGCGATCGCGGATGGTGGCAATTACTTCTTCATCTTCTGCCATTTCTAACTGACGTAGGCGGCAGGCTTCGCCTAGTCCAGCTATACCGGGTACGTTTAGCGTTCCCGATCGCATTCCTTTCTGATGACCACCACCATAAATCATTGGTTCAAGATAATGCCCCTTTTTAACGATTAATGCGCCTACACCTTTGGGAGCATAAAGTTTATGCCCTGAAATCGCAAGATAGGTAATTCCCCACTCGGTAAAGTCAATGGGAATCTTGCCTACTGCTTGTGAGCCATCGCACAGAAAAGGAATATTGTATTTCTGAGCGATCGCTCCAACTTCTTGAATGGGATAGACAGTACCAATTTCATTATTTGCTGCCATCACACAAAGCAAGGATAAACCTTCCTTGCAAAGTTGCTCGATTTGTTCGAGATAGAGTTGACCTTGGCGATTAACACTTAAAAATATGACTTTAGCCAAATCTCTCTTGGTTAAAGCTTTGCAGGTATCGAGAACAGCTTTATGCTCGATAGGCAGAACAGCAATTCGCTTTGAACTACCATAAATAGGGATTCCATGAAGAACAAGGTTTATGCTCTCTGTTGCTCCTGATGTAAAAACAACTTCTTTAGGCAACGAACCTACTAAATCTGCAACTTGTTTTGATGCCTCCTTGACTGTGATATCGGCTTTATCCCCGTAAATATGATCGATGCTATTAGCGTTACCAAATGCTTCCGTCATGTAATGTATGACGACTTCGGCTACGCGGCGATCGCATGGAGTAGTAGCGTGATAATCAAGATATATAGGTTTATTGCTCATCTTTTTTTCACTCTATAGAAAACTTCTGAATGATTTGGAATTGATAAGCCATAGCGATCACTTAAAAAATATCTTAACCAGCGCATAAGAGTTTGCCACGAACGATCAGCATCAAAATCTTCAACTTGACTGCATGAGAGCGATCTCATAAATTCGGTTACTGCCCCAAATCTCTGTGGATTCTCAAGAAATTTATCAATTTTTTCTATCAGAGGCTTATGCAATAAAAGTGTGCCTACACATACTTCAAAAAGTTGTCTATCTAATCCTTTGGGAATTGGTAGCAATTGCAAATCAGTTAAAGCAGCCTCACGAGATACAGTAGTTAGCTTAGTCTCGTTTCCACAGTAAGCAATGTATAAATCCTTTGGGTTACGAAGTCTAGGCAACCAAGCAAAATCTGGAATATCCAAAATTTCTATAGCTGAAGGCATTGCAGGACAAGCATCTTTAAGAAGTTGAACAGTTTTGAATGTTTGCTCATATAGGTCTTGATCGACCAGAACACATTCAGAGAATAGGTCTAACTCGAAAGATGGCATAGCAGGAGATGAAATTAAAAGTTCAAGATTTGGATGTTTTGACCACCCTAAAGCAGCATTTGTGAGGTTTGCTGAACCAACTAAGCAGCGATCGCCAGTTCGATAATACTTAGCATGAAGGTCAGAGCGTAACCAAAGAGATGATCCTTGTCTTTCTGCAAATAGCGACCATATTTCAATATCTGAAACTTCAGCTAAAATATCTTCTAAATGCCAGCGTGTAACGCATTTAACTGAGATATTTGACGATAATTGTGCAAATAGTCGCCTTAAAGCAGAGACTTTAATAAAGGGTGCTACCAGTAAAATCTCATTCTTAGAATCTTTACAAAAGCCTTCTAGCTGTCTACCTATTTCACTCATCTTGCTCTAAGAATTGTCGAGCAACGCGCCCCCAATCTACTCGAGAATCTTGGATTGCTTGCCTTCTTCTGCCATCTGTTTCCTCATCTTCATATCTTGCCCATGACATTAATAAAAGCTTTAATCCACTTAAAGAGTTTGTGAGACGCGATCGTAGAGTTTCCGCATCAACGCCTTCTACATCTTCTTCTAAAATCTCTACCAAGTTTTTGTAAGCTGGGTGATTTGTATTTAAGGTGACGATGATAGCTCCACCTCTAGACTTTACAGAAAAGAATGCAGCCATCTCTAAATCTGCTTCAACAAAGGTGTATTTCAGCCCGTCATCAACTGTGGATGCAGCTAATTCTTTTGCTTTCACTTCAGACACCCCTTGATCTTTAAGTGTCAACTCTATAGCTTCCTGCCTGACTGATTTTGGTAAAGCCTCATCTTGATCGCTCTGCCCCGGATGACCTTCTTCTTTACGCTTTTCCGTTACTGTGGTGGCAACTTTCTCAGCTAAATGTATATCGTGTCGTTGACTAGAGGTACGGCTTCCTTTAGTTTGATTTGTTATTAAGCGGCGAAGACTGCTTATGTTTTTACGAATTCTATGGATGATTTCTAATAAAGATTCTCTAGGATCATCATTTTCTTTTAATTCTTCTTTGAACTGTGCCATCGTCCTACCATCTTCTAGTAGAGATTCTGGGTCAATTTTGACCAATTCTGCAAAGTTACGGGCTGATTGCTTGTTATTAGTAACTCCGAAAAGATCATCTAATGCAGGTGGAAAGTCAATTTCAACTCCCCACCAGCGTTCAGTTGGATCATATTTAATTATTAGAGATTGATCCAGTTCAAGTTCCCTATCAGCACGAATGATAGAAATACCTACGTTTTTTTCTGCGTGTTTTCCATGAGGAAGACTCCCTGGTTGAATACCGGGCTTATTAGGAATTCTTGCTTCTTCTTTAGCAAAGGAAAATCGAACTTTAACTTTATGCTCTTTACCTCGAAAGTTAATTGTTGGTTCATAGTCATTTTCCCAAACTTGAAACATTGTTGTATTCGCAAAAGGCTCGGGACAGGATGTTTTAGCCATAAGATAGGATGGATCATTAGGTAACGCCATTTTTTCAGATATTTTGTTGCCGTGATTATCTATATCAAAAGCCAACATCCGAATAGAAACTTGCCCATTTTCCAGAAACTTACGGTACATTCTGCCTATCAAAAACTCTGAATTGTCAATGATTGTCTTTGCAGTTTTCCAAATACATCGATCAATCTTTGACCAAACAACAAGAGTACCGCTTTTACCTAAGCCTTTACTAACTTGTCTCCAAAGTTCAGGGACTTTATTATGTTGTGGTTCTGGAACTTCTGTTAGCTTTTTAGCTCTTATTTCATCAAGGTCAAGATAGCTATGCAAAGCAGTATCACTACCGTTCTGCCATGACCAAACATCGACACGTTCACATTGAGATATTGAAGAAGATGGTAAACCCATACCAAATTTTCCTATTCCTGTCTGCTTGTCTTCTGTAAGGTTAGTACCGTTCCCAAACTGAAGTGCCATCCGCAACACACTTGCATCCATACCAGAGCCATTGTCTAGAACTGCAATTTGAAAAATGCGAGAACTCACTCTTTTAGCAGCCAGTTCTTTTTTCTCTCCACAAAGTAGCTCAACTTTGGTTGCCTCTGCTTGAATTGCATTATCCATTAATTCAGCGATCGCATAGGCAGCATTTTTATAGCCATTGTCACGCATTGCCTGGACAGCTAAGTGAGCCGGTACTATGTCATGGGGGTTATTTGCCATTAATCTTTTCTCCAAACATCTTCCCAATTTGTAAAAGCTTCTGATATTGAGCCAAACCCTGGCAGTCCACTGTCAACTACAGTAACAATTTCTGCGGTTGCATTACCACCTGCTTTTACTCCACGAATCACCCGCCCAACCATCTGGCTATAAAGCACTAGAGAGCTTGTAGGACGAGCGATCACAGCAGCACCTGTTTGTGGGGCATCAAAACCAGTAGTTAATACCCCATAATTGCATAATATTTGTGGCTCTGGACTATTGTTCTTGAATTCTGTGATTAGGCGATCGCGTTCCGAAGATGTTGTACTGCCAGTAATTACATTTGCTTTTAATCCTCTTACTTTCAAGACAGTAGCTAAAAGTTTGGCGTGGTCAACTGAAATGGCAAATACTAAAATACGGCGATGTCTATATGTTAGATTTTCTGCTTCAAGTAAAATCCGTAAATTGCGCTGTTCATCATCAGCTAAACGATTCAAAATATGTTGCGGCAGTTCTAATTCTTCTTGGATAAGAGCACGATCGCGTTCTGATAGTTCCCATCCACTTTGATATAAAAGGGACTTAAATAGGGGTTTGGCTAAGTATTGCTCGGCAATTAAATATTCAACTGGGCTACTGTAATCATCAATTTCAAGGGTGACTTTATTCTGTCCAAAAAATTTAGCAAGCTTTGTATCAGCATTAATATCTGACCAAGTACGTCCGGGGGTTGCAGTTAATCCTAGTAAGGCAGTCCTCTCGTAGGGGATAACAAGACTGTCAAGTACAAGGCTATAGGTTTCAGCGATCGCCTGATGCGCCTCATCAATTACGACTAAACTACTCCGACTTCCCAATTGATTAATAAATTGGATGCTACGTTTGGCACGACTATATAGCTTTGAAAGCCCAGCAACTACTATGCCATCTCGCACATCAGCCAGCTCGAGTTCGTGATTTCCCCAGAAACGATAGAGATTAATTGGGCGATCGCCCAGATATTTCCATGCCTTAAAAAATTCTGCTGCTGCTTGCTCACAAAGTTCTTCACTATATGCCAGCCAAACTATTAAGGTTGGTTCTTGGAAACGTAAGCGGTCGCAAATTACATTCATCGCCGTCCGAGTTTTACCCGATCCCGTGGGCATATGAAGCAATACTCTTTTAGGCTCCTGCAATAGATACTGTTTTACCTTGTGAATAGCATGACGCTGATGCACAAAAAGCGCATACTGAGGTTGAGAAATCTTTGTTGATGGATTTTCATCTATAACTTCAGGCTTGGGCAGAGACAACTCAAAAAAGTCAAATAATGCCCTTTCTTGCTCAGAATTCTTACGGATTTTTACTTCTCTCAATGCCTTGAATACGTCACCATTACTTGGAGCATCCAAAATCAAAGCTAAAATCTTTGCCTTTTCAGGACGTAGTAATTCAAGTAATTGCTTACGACTACTTGAATTTAGAAGTAAACTTTCAGGACTATAAAGACCTAGCAGGATTTCCCTCAAGCGACTAGGAGATGTGAGGCTAGAGTCAAGTAATTTAAGCGATCGCAATACCGCACTTCCCAGCAAATTCTGTAGTGTCTCATCATCGGCTCTTAATAGTAGGTCTTCAAATTTCAAAATCTGCCTTCTCACCCGTTACATATAATTTGGAAGATTCACCTCAGAGATATTTCGATTGAGCAACCCTGACCACTCTTGCTTTAACTTCTCAGGAGTTGTTTTAAGTAGCGCAAGATTCCCGCCAAGTGCATGGTATAAAAGTTTCTTGCCAACATTACGATTTGTAGCCTGTGTGAGCATACGCTTATTTACTTCATCCCATAGAAGTCCTTTCCAAGGAGTTTCATTCAGTTCCATAGGAATTCTAGAAATACGCTTAATAGCTTCTTCAAGAGACATGCCAAAATTAAGTAGATCGCGCACTACTGTTACTATCAATTCTAGTCCTATTGGTCGAAATAGTAAATTTCCTCCATCCTTATGTCTATAGTCTGATAAATCTATTGAATCAGCGGAACCCTGCATAACATATCTAAGGGCAGGAATATTTTCAGCCATTAATATCCAGAGAGACACTGCTTTTTGGTAATATTCGTTAATTTTTTGTTGGGGGGGGCGAAATTGTTTAAACTTTTTCCATGATGGATTTGTACCTTCCTTTAAAAAAATATCCATTGTGTCATAAAGAGAAACTATTGTAGTAAGGCTTCTAACATCATTTCTAGGAATACTCTTACTTGTAGCAGTAGAAATTTTTTTGCCATCAAATAAAGAGACCTCATTTAAAAGCTGACGTGTCACAACAGCAATAATATCGTCTTCATCTAAAGCGATAGCATCATATTTACTTACAGGTTTGGCATAGCGATTAAGTGTTGTAAATAGCCTTCTAGTTCTTTCCAAACCTGTACAATCATTCTTGTGAGATACAAAAACAGCACTAACTTCTTCTTCTTCAATATTTACACCGTCTGTTAAGGCTTTTCTAATTCCAACAACTCGATGTTGTCCATCTATAGCAAATAACTTTTCTTCTCCATTTAGAACTAAGATGCCTACAGCTCCATCAATATGAGAAGGTATATCTTCAGTACTCAGGAATTGATTTCCTCCAATACTCATCTCGTACCAGCTTGGCGATCCACCATACACTCCAACGACTAATGTATTGAAGAACCTCTGACTTTGATTTTTGAGATAATTTTTGATGTCATCAGAACGATCTGACAATCTACGTTGTATAAATTCATTCAGAGAACTGTTAGTATGAATTTCTTCAGCCACCTTAATTCTGTCAGCAATATCCCTCATTTTCAGGAAAGTAACATAGTAGATCCAATCTCCCATATGAGCACGAAGAGCAGGTAGAATCAGGGTAATGTTATCAGATGTATTCATTAGAATGCACCTCTTCTAATAGGGCTTAAATTAGATGGAAGTCGGTCATTACAACAAGGAACATAGGCATCTATTAGTCTATGTTCTACTGTATTCAAGTTTGTTTCACTTACACGTGTGAAACAAAAAAACATATAATCAGAGTATATATTCAACAATCGATATATCTTAGGTCTTCCACTTTCTTTTCTTTCACTTGTTAAATATTGTCTGAATCTCACTTGCAAAGATTTTGCTTGACCTACATACATCAAGTAAGAACATGCTGGGTGATCGGCAATTCTAGGCATGATCAAAAGAGTGTATATACCTGATTCATTTGGAATATTAGATACGGAACTCAATTGTAGTTCATGGATTTCCCAAGTATGTTTATCTAAATAAGTTATCCACTTAACTGGCCACATTGGTATGTCATGAGTATGTGCTTTAAGTTGATTCTGTTCATTAATAATGTCATTAACGGTCATAGATAATAAATAGTAATTAAAACTTTTAAAGATGACAAGCCATGCATGGTAATTCAAAGTCTTGATCGTCAAGGACAGTTTCTAAGACTTCTGCCAGAGATCGCTTAATTGACGACTTCTGCTCTTTGAGCAGCGATCGCTCATGATCGGCAATAATTTGATTCTTACGCTCAATAAGTTCCAGCAAAGTTTCACCCTGAACCCATGTGTAGGGATAGCCCCGATCCTCGGTGGTTTTTCTCTCATATTCTACAGCTTGAGCAAAATATTCAGGATGCTCCTCTGAAAGTCTTACCCATTCATATTTACGTTGGAAAAAACAAAAGAAACAACCCGACCGAGTACGCCAACGGTAGTAGTCTGGCAAACCAATGCCACTTTCATCAAGAATTTGTAAAATATTAGCTTTATCTAACCCATCCTCTTTGAAGGGGAAAACGGGCTTGATATTTGGTTTAGTAGAGATATAACCATCTCGATTTTCGTCTGCTCGAATGCCGATATAGCTAAAAGTTTCATCTGTCCCGATAAACTTCTCTAAAGGCTTGATTTTCATCATGTCCGTACACCAACGCATCTTAGGAGAGGGCAAGACCCCACCATAAACATCAAGCCAGTGGTCGAATCCTCTCTCAGGGCTAAGATAGGAAATTTTTATTCCTAAACGAGCCTCAATGCGATTAAGGTAATCATAGGTTTCAGGTAATTCTTTGTGGGTATCGCAGAAAAAGTATTCCATTGGCAATTCTGGATATTTTTGCTTCATCCATATCGCCAAGGCTGTACTATCTTTGCCGCCTGATAACCCCAGAATATGTCTAACAGGTTTACTTGTCATAGATTATATTTACCTACAGTAGTATCATACACATATATCGTGTGTATTACTAGCCATGAATCAACGAATTAATATCACATTGCCCACCGAAACCCTAGAGTTAATAGATCGCAATGTTCAAAAAGGCGATCGCAGTCATTTTATTGACCAAGCTGTTCAACATTATATTAATGCTACGGCAAAAGAAAATCTAAGGGAAAAGCTCAAACAAGGGGCAGTACGTTGGGCAGAGCGAGACTTAGGTATTACCCAAGATTGGTTTAATGTGGATGAGGAATTATGGCAAAACAGCAGGTAGCATTTCCCAAAAGAGGTGAAATTTATCTAGTCAACTTTGACCCAACGGTCGGCTCAAAGATTCAAAAAACTAGACCAGCACTTATTCTCCAAAATGATATTTCTAATCAGCATAGCCCAATAACTATTGTTGCCGCTCTCACGTCCCAATTCGCTCCCGAACTATATCCCACCGAAGTTTTAATTAATCCTCTAGAAGATGGACTAACCTACCCGTCAGTAGTTTTACTCAATCAAATACGCTCAATTGATAAGATCCGCTTGGTGAAAAGGTTAGGGATTATCTCTGAAGAATTAATGGATAGCGTCAACAATGCAATTCAAATTAGCCTTGGCTTAATTGACCTTTGACCTTCTTTGAGAATCGTCCTTAACTACACCCTTTATTGAAATCGGAATAACATCTTCAGAAATTGGAGCTTTCAAAACTTCTTCAGCCAAAAGTGCAACTAAACCTTGCTTAAGGCGATCGCTATCCTTAAACATTGGCTTACTGAGGATTTCCTTAATTGCCACGTTAAGATGCTCTCTATCTTCAGGATCGATCCAGAGCAACCTATGAACTTCATGACCATCAGGACTAGATAGTGTCACTCTTTTTGCATCAAAACCCTTTGGCTTAGATATTGCCTCCATCCCTTTTTGCAAAGCCTCAAGATTAACAAATCTTCGAGCTAAATCCCCTAACTTCATCTCAAAAGCAACGACATCATTATCTAACCAAAACGCAGCAGGCTTATCAGAAACAATCATCAGCAACGACTCCAGCCAAGCATCATCACTGGCGACCCTATCACTAGCAGCCTTAGCAAATCGCTTTAGCACACTCTCTAAGCAGCCATTCACGATATAACTTGCTCTAACCCGCAGATTCTCGCGCAACCTTTGTCTATCATCTTCAACTTCCTTAACTTTGAAAGCCTCAAATAAAAGACTATGACAATGGGCAAGTAGAGCTTCATAGGCAGTTTGAATCTCATGTAGTACCTTTACTAACTTGCTCTTGAACTCTTTAGCAATTATTGCTCCATCCTCACTTTCCCCATTAATAATTGGCTCCATCCCACAGGCAACAGGGAGAGAATTAAAGATAAGCTCATCTGGTTCTTGGGCATTTCCTAGAGCTTTTACCACCTCCTGGGCTTCTGGGCTAATGCGTTTAGTTTTGGTGGTGTACGCAGGTAAGTTCTTGGCAAACTGGAATAAAGGCTTCACCACCGATAACATGGTTACATTCCGCACTTTAGTATCTATATTCTTGGGGTTTGGTGACTTAAGAATCGCTTCTAACTCTCGGAAAACCTGCGAACGTACCCCGATGATTTCAAAATATCTCACCGCAAATCTCTGAGGATGCTTGACTAATAGCTCAAAATGTTCAGAACCTAGTACAGGAATAAATATTCCGTCTTTGTAAATACTGACATCATCATTGTGATAGAGCAGTACCGATGCTAATAAAATCGGAATTAAGCCCCGTTTTACTCCGTAAGGAGGAGCCTCTAGTTGCTCATAAAGTTTATTAAGGGTCAGGGATTTCTGAACTGCTGATAGACAAAAGCTCTCGATTGCAAGCCAAAATAATTTAATACTTTGCTCTTCTGGAGGATAAAAGCCTAATACCTCATTCTCCTGACGATGGATACCTGTTTGATTGAGAACTGATTCATAAATACTGGTTTCCGGTCCGTAGCCTTCTAGCCCCAACCGTTCTTGTTCAGGATGATTGAGCATTGCCTCAATTAGAATTCGCATGGCTTTAACAGCCTGACCAGTCAGTTCTCGTCTATTTATCATTTCATTCTTTAGGACTGGACTCTGTTCATAAACTAAATCACAGGCAGTAGAAAGATGAGCATTAAACTCTTGATTGCGAGCGATCTCTACTTTTTCCCCTAACACCCAGCATTCACTTTGCAAAAGGTTAAAGGTTTCTCTAAAAGTGCTAACTAGCCTTAGTTCGGCTTGATGAATGCGAAAACTCACTTCTCCTCTAGCGACCCTATCTTGCATAAGTTCAGGACGAGATTGTAATTTTTGTAATGCTTTATACTCTATCGCTACAGCTTTAAGTACCTCTAGATTAGTAGTAGTAATTAATACTAAAGGCTTTCCCTCAATAGTTAATTTAGGATAGTTAGTTGGGGCTACCGAATCAAGCCAATAGACAATCATCCCGTCGTAACTAGGACTAGAACATTGAAGTTTATCCAAGTTGGTGGAAGCATCTAGATACTTGAATTCAAAGTAACGGACTGTCCCCGTTTGATAGCTATGTCTCTGAGCGATCATATGTTTTAGAGAAAAAGAATTACTCAGGATTTCCGAAAGAGATTCTCTTCCGGCTGCGACCGCGCTTATTAATTCGGCTTCAATATTAAAGTCCGTTCCTTCCCATAGCCTTAATTCATCTCTGCGATGATTGATAAATCCTTTGTATGGAAAATCGTCAAGCAAAAACTTGATTTCAGCTTCACCATCCTTGGAAGTATCAATAACCGTATCAATTAGAGCTAGTCTGACTAACTGTGGAGTAGCTTTGAACTCACCGACAGAATCTACTAAGTTCAAGATGCCAATCGTTTTGAGCAAATTTAATTCCGAGGTCGAAATTTTCTGTTCCATACTGCTAATCAAGGTATGGATTTCTACCCATTTGTGTAGTTGAGGACGAGACCCAAAACCTATCCCAATCGCTTCCACAAAGTAATCATAAATACGGTCTAACTTCAGAAGTGGAAAATCTTTAGTAAACTCAGTTTCTTGTAAATAGTTTTGGAAAGAATAAGCTTCAGGACTTGTTAAGAAGGTAAACAAAGAGCGATCGTTTTGAGCATAACTACTACAGAGAATCGGCAATATTAAGGCAGCGATCGGATGTAATGGGTAGGCAGATGCCAATAAGTCAGTTGAAATATCTTTGACTCCATAACGAGTCAATTGTTTACACCAGTTTTTAGCCCAAGTATTTATCTTTTTAAGATCGTTTTCTGGAAGAGAAGAGGCGAACACTTGTCCCATCAATTTAGTCATTTGCCTCGGCAAATCGCTAAAAGCAAAGTCTTTAAAGCGACCCTGAATTTTTGACCATTCATTGCGTTGCACAGTAGCAAGACTGTGCCCATAATCTGCAAAAGATTGGTGTAGCATTCCCACGAAATAAAAATTCTGAGATTTGTTTAGCTTTAACTCAGCAATTTGTTGAAGCAGATACAAATCATCATTTCTTTGCCGAAGTACAGCAAATTCTAAACTTTTTCCGAGTTCGTCAATAATTAGAATTAAAGGTTTTTTTGCAGTCTTTAATGCTTCCTTTAGCAGAGATAAAACATCAGAATTATCAATTGTTTTACCATTAGCTATTTGGATTGAGAAATACTCTAACTTTTTGCCAATAGCACTCGATTTGTTAAATGCCAATCCCAAGGCTCGAACAATAGTATGGCTAAGGGGTTCTCTTTGAGCAGTAGCGATCGCCCTCAAAAATCCGTGCTGGGGTATATTATCCCTTAAAGCCTGAAACTGCAAACTATCTAAAGACTTCTGGGCAATATCAAATGCCATTTCCCTAGTGGAACTGCCCTCAGCAGCGCACAAAGAACCAAGGAAATTAGCGAAAGCTGACTTTCCAGTTCCATAAACACTGGTGATAGTTATAGCACGGGTTATATTAGAGTTCTCTGAATCAATCAGAATATATTCCAATGCCTCAATGGATCGACTGGTTAGGATATAACCCTTTAAAGCATTTTCTAGGTCAAAATCACGTTCTAAATTGATAGAACGGGTAAAGCGGCGGTTGATAGTAAAGTGTTCTGAGAGTAACTTATTCATAGTATCCGCTTATCAACTTTTGGCTCAATTGGGCTGAATTTTCCCTAAATGACATCTGGAGAATGTTAGCACTCTCAGCTAAGGAAATAGCTGATTTTTGACGTGCTACCTGCTCGATCGCATCACACAAAACACTAGCGGTTATTTTGAAAGCCATACCGGGACTTCCTGCTTCGTATAAAAGTCGATTTAAGGAAATTGTCTGAGTTGTAGGACTGACAAGGTTAGCAAAGTCTAAACAGGCGGCAACAATTATTTCTGGAGGCAAGCTAGACTTCTGCCCTATGTTAAATACCAAATTAGAGCCAACTTCAGTAATCAAGCCTAACTCAGCAAAAGGGCAATCTAGGTTGTCTTCATTAAGACTATCCCTATCATTCTGGCGTAAATACATCCTTACTAAACAGGCTGCATCTTTTTTAAGCGAAGACTCAGCAATGCGACTACCAAATGTTTGCTCAGAATATATCTTTAAATCTGAAAGCAAAGATTCATCAACCTTAAACTCATTTTTCCTGAACAGAAAGAAAACAAAATACCAAGCCGTTGCCCAGTAAGGTGGTTTTAGTAATTGCCAATGGAGTAACCATAAACTAGCGGGGTCTTCAAGATAGGGATCGAAGCCACCTTCGTCAAGCAACTGTTTCCCAAAATTGGTAATACCATTATCATCTATTAACTTGAATGCTCTACACCAATAGCGAATCGACTTCGCCATGTTTTTACCAACACCTAACTGAATATGAGCATCCTCAGACAAGAAAATATTAGGATTATTGCAAACTGCATCAAACCCTTTCTTAAGCCAGCCAAAACGCGGGTGAAACGTCTCATGCCGAGCAAAGATTGGGGATAAAACTGTATTTTGGGTTGTATTTTCAAGGGTAAGCTGGCTGATCATGGTGACGGAAACTATTATCCATACTATTTTAGATGTTTTTGCTCCTACATTTCCCTAATATGGAAATAGTCTGTATTTAGAGTTCGATGACAGCGATTCCTACGGATGCGGTTCCCGCCGCACAGGGTAGACCCGAAAAGCAAATTTCCTTACTATGCCAGCAAAGTAAAATTGGCAAAAAACTTCCTGCGGCACTCTATGTCCATCTCTCTGCTATTAATCATCTTGATCGCAAGTTACAAGAGTATGAAAAACAAACTAGAGCATTGCTGCCATCAGAATACGCTTTTACCCTAATTAAGTTCAGTTACGACCAGCCCAAAATATCTTATTTACTCTACCCAGATTTTGATAGCGATGCCCATCCCGCCTTACATACCAGCATTCAAGTTAATTTAGAATCAGGCACTACTCAACAACGAGACTACCGCACTTCTAATAATCCCCCAATCCTTCACCGCAAAGAAACCTTTGTTGCAACTAACTATCCCAAATATCAAGAATTTGCCGAATTAACGCGCCAAGAAGAAGCGATCACCTTATTAAAAGACTCAAGCACCATCGGCACCCGTAATGGCTGGCAACAACGCCTACAGGAATTAAATGTAAAGATTGAAGGACACAAAGTAATCACTCAGACAGAGTTTCAACCCAAAATAGATCGTCACAAAGCCGCCATACGCCGCCCAGATCTGTCTAAACCCGTCCGTTTGGCATTAGAAGCAGGATTATTTTCAGAAAATACAACTTTTTTTGATTACGGCTGCGGTCATGGTGAAGACATTAAAAGAATTAGCGATCACGGTTTCACTTCCTCAGGCTGGGACCCGTTTTATCGCCCTGACATAGAAAAAATTAGTGCCGAAGTAGTTAATCTTGGCTATGTCATTAATGTTATTGAAAAGCCGAACGAACGTAGAGAAGCATTGCTTAAAGCTTGGGAACTATGCCAAAAAGCTCTAATTGTCTCTGCTCAAGTTCTAATCAGTGATATTGGTCAAGGGCAGATTGCCTATAGTGATGGTGTTGTCAGCAGTCGCAATACTTTTCAGAAATACTTTGAGCAAGAAGAACTTAAAACCTACATCGATCAAGTATTGGGAGTAGATTCTGTACCTGTAGCACTAGGAATTTATTTTGTTTTTCGAGATGAGGCACAAGCTCAAAGCTTTCGAGCATCACGCTTCCGTTCTCGCGCCACCACACCTAGAATTAGGCTGACCACAAAGCGATTTGAGGATTATCAAGAGATGCTATCTCCGTTAATGGAGTTCTTTACCGAACGAGGTAGATTGCCAATTGGTGAAGAATTAGCTAGTTTTGCACCTCTCCTAACTGAATTCGGCACAGCAAGAAGAGCTTTTAATCTCATTATTCAAGCCACAAATCAAGATGACTGGGATGCGATCGCCGATAAACGCCGTCAAGATATTTTGGTATTCCTTGCCCTCAGCAATTTTGATAATCCCTACAAACGACTCAAACTAGGTCAACTTTCAACGCAATACCAAACCGATATCAAATCTCTATTTGGTTCTTATCAAGGGGCAATTACCACTGCTGACCTGATGTTATTTAATTTAGGTCGTGAAGGCTTCATCGCTACCTGTTGTCGAAACAGCAAAATCGGACGGCTAGATCATCAAGCCCTCTATGTTCATATTTCGGCTTTAGAACATCTTGATACTATGCTTAGACTCTATGAAGGATGTGCTAGTCGCACTATTGGTAGAATGGATGGAGCCACACTGATCAAATTTCATCTTCACAAACCAAAAATCAGCTATCTTTTTTATCCCGACTTTGATCGAGATCCCCATCCAAAGATGCAAGCATCAATGCAAATTGACCTGAGAGATTTACAAGTTCGCTATCGTGACTATCACAACTCTGATAATCCCCCCGTACTCCATTGCAAAGATGCTTATATCCTTCCCGACTACTCACAATATGAAAAATTTGCCAAATTAACAAAACAAGAAGAAAGTTGGGGATTGCTAAAAAACATAAAGGACATCTCACTCTGGCAAGGCTGGCAACAAAAATTAAAAGAATACTGTGCGGAACTTCAAGGGCATCGTCTTGTCTGGAGCAAAGACGCTGACCCAGAGACGATTAAGTGCGTGAAAGCACAACGCAAATCCAAGAAATTAGAAGGAGATACATTCTAACTAATCCAAATCTCGCTTGAATCATAAAAGCTTCCTCGTTGCTCAAGTTTAAAACCACCCAAAAGTAAACCTAGCCAAGTTTCGACAATTGGTAAAGGCAAAGCAACTTGCAAATCTATTAAGCGCATAGGAGAAAAATTTTTTGCAATACAATGCGAGATCGCCTTAATCCAATTCGATACATCCTCAGCATGGGCAGTACTAATAGCCAGTTCAAATTCATCCTCAAAACTAAGAAAACTTTCCTGCTCCAAAGATTGAATCAAAGCCTCCTTATCAATTGCCCCAGCCATCGAATTACCATTTTTTACCAGTTCAGGAGTCTTCCTAGGCAAACTCTGCAACGGCTCAATAAACTGCTCGAAATCTACAACCATTGATCGCCGCACATACCGATCAAAAGCATCATCAGCCATAAGCGGCTCACCATTAGCTGTACGAGAATGTAACTCTTCAAATAAAAAACTAGAGCGATCGCAAAACAAATCTGCAATTTGACAAACTGCCTCTCCAGCTATCCGCAACTGCGATCGCGTATCAAGATCAACCAGAGTCAAATCCAAAAGCTGAAACACCATGGGTAAATTCACATTTTTAGGAGTTTGTCTCGCAGTCGAAATGACATCCCATAAATCCAACTCAAGCTGTTTAACTTTCATAGCTTCTCCAGAAATTTTGTTGTGAGTGCTTCGCGCTCACAACAAAATTAGTTAGGATGACAAGGACAAGGGCGCAAAGGGCAAAGCCATGGATCGAGCCGTTCTTGAGTAGCAAATTTCTTAATCCCATAATTTGACTCGAGCAAAACCAATACCTTCTGCACATAAGTATGAACTTGGGTCGCCACCATCCCTGCACAATGAATTGGTGGAACTGCCGCAAACTTTTCTTGACCTTTCCAAACTTGAGCCGAGATCGCATGAATCGGCGTATCCGTTCCCGACTGACGATAAATCACTAACACTGCCCAAAATACTGACGCGAACTCATCAGCATTCACAACTAAATTTTGATCGGAATCACCACGTTTGCGAGAACGAATCAGATTACGGCGATCACGATGACGTGCATAGGAACGGCGACTATAGCAAACATTAGGATTCCAGCAGCGATCGCCCAAGTCACCATGAAGTTTTTGAGCTTGAGCCGCCGAAAGCATTGCACATTTTTTACACTTTTCGGGAATGCCTTTAGCCATCAGCATTCTTTTGGCAACAATTACTCAAACAATTACGCGAACTGCGAATACAGCCAGACTCCACAAACCTATGCCCATGTTTCTCCACCGTTGGTTGAGCCAACCAAAATAGAGGAATACCCGTTAACTTCCAAGTTAAGCGTCCAAAAGAATGTAAAACATCCCAAGCCTCATCTTGCGAAGGTTCGGCGAAGAACTCGACTAATTCAGAACGAAACGCATTCCATAGCGATCGCACAGTTTGTGGATGACAATGATCGTAAGCCCGCATACCTTGTTTATAAGCCTCAGTTAGGTTGCCACTCATTAGTAAAACTTGGTAAACGATATTAGAAAATCTAACACATAGCCTTAACTTGTCTTAGATTTACCTTAGAGCAAATAATGGTCAATTATTTGCCATTAAATTTAGATGAATGAGTATTTATACTTAGTACGGCTAACGTGTTTTCGAGGTTTCAGGGTTTTGCTTGGCGTGTTGATATATATTGAAGGGGTATCTGCCCGTTAGTTAGCTGTCGTTATGCAAAAATGGTTTAATACTGCTGGCCCTTGTAAGCCTAACATTCACTACATGTTGTCAGCGACTGAGCGTTTACCTGAAATCAAACAATTAATTGCTCAAGAAAATTATTTCGTAATTCATGCACCAAGGCAGGTGGGTAAGACTACAGCAATGCTGACACTTGCTCAAGAACTAACGGCGAGCGGTCAATATACGGCAGTAATGTTGTCTTTGGAGGTGGGGGCGGCTTTCTCTGATGATTTGGGAGCAGCCGAACTTGCTATTTTAGGTGAGTGGAAGCAATCGATAAGGTTTCGCTTGCCAAAAGATCTGCAACCTAAAGATTGGTTAGATGCCGAGGCAGGAGCGAGAATTGGTACAAACTTGAGTAATTGGGCAGAACAATCAGCTCGTCCATTAGTTGTCTTTTTGGATGAAATTGATGCATTGAGTAATGAAACGTTAATTTCCGTGTTAAGACAAATCCGATCTGGTTATCCCAATCGTCCACAGGGATTTCCGCAGTCTTTGGCTTTAGTGGGAATGCGTGATGTGCGGGATTATAAATATGCGTCAGGAGGAAGCGATCGCCTGAATACTTCTAGTCCTTTTAATATCAAAGTACGCTCCTTTACATTGAGCAACTTTACTCTTGAGGATGTGAGAAAGCTCTATCAGCAGCATACGGAAGCGACAGGACAGAGATTTACACCTGAAGCGGTTGATTTGGCTTTTCATTTGACGCAGGGACAGCCTTGGTTAGTAAATGCGATCGCTAAGGAAATTGTTGAATACATGGCTAAAGATCCATCTATTCCCATTACTGCTGAGTTAGTGAATCAAGCGAAGGAAATACTCATTAAGAGACAAGATACGCATCTGGATAGCCTTGCAGAAAGACTAAGAGAAGATAGAGTCAGAGCAGTGATTCAGCCTATTCTCGCTGGGCAGGAACTGCCAGATGTAC
>JANXUJ010000187.1 GCA_025356295.1 Cyanobacteriota bacterium | reverse complement strand
AGATGGTCGTTGCGATCGTTAATTTCCACTAAAGCTGCATCGATGCCATCGACTGATGTGCCGCTCATCAAACCAATCGCTAATATTTTTGTTTTTCCCGTTAGATAACTAATCATGAATTTTTAGATAAAAAGATAATTGTGATCGCCTTTCCTATATTGCTAAGCTTGGTTTCGATTTAGCATTTCAATCATCATCCTGATACTTTCGGCTTGGGTTTGTGCAACGACAGCTTGCTGTCTAGTGATTTCTTTTATTTCCACCAATTCAGCATGGAGCGTTTTGCGTTGTTCCCTTGCTTCTTCTCTAACGCTATTTATCTCAGCCTTGGCATTGGGCAGTTCAAGGTACAGGGCTTCTATAAGTCTCTGGTCATCACTTAGTCGATCTACCTTGTCTGTAAATCGATCTAATCGTTCATCTGTCCATCTTTCAGTCACCTGGTCAATCTCTGCTTTTAAGTAATAGTCTAATAGAACCCAAACCTTCGGCGCACGCGCAGTGTGCGCCAAAGGTTTGGGTTCTATATTTACTTAACTCATCCACTCAGTATGAGCAAACTCGCCACGAGGTTTGTCGGTACGCTCGTAAGTATGAGCACCGAAGTAGTCACGCTGAGCCTGTGTCAAGTTTTGAGGTAAGCGATCGCGTCTATAACTATCACGGGAAGATATCAACCTAGCGATCGATCCCCTACTTCTTATCTTTCAGTGTTGTCACTTCATCGATCGTGCCGTTGCTGCCTTTGTCGAGTTCTAACGTCAACTTGGCTCCATTACCAGTCCACTTTGCATAGTTTAGATAAAGTGTATCGCCCGAGGCTAAAGTTACGTCTTCCCCTTTAAATGTTTGCTTTCGCTCATCATCAATGCGCGAAAAGATTGGATTAAAAATTGCTTCTCGTTTTGTATTAGCAATTTTGACACTGAGGCGACCTTTTTCTGTGTCTAGATTGGCACTCAGAGTTCCACCTGCATCAATTTCTACACTGTCTAGCTCTAACTCGTAGTCATCTTTAGCGGTAGCAATCCCAAACAAAATATTTGGAGCTTCAGGATTGCTGGGTTTATAAGAAAGGCTGCGACCATTAGCGCCAAACTGAATCGAGTCTTTTTGTCCAGCAAGTACCTTGATATCCGATAGACCAACATCGTAACCAGGGCCAATCATCACTACATCAGTTGACTCTTTGCCCTTAGTTTCACGGCTAGATTGGAGCATCATCGTAAAAGGAGTGCCAACAGGAATGTTATAGATTGGTTCTTCGTCATCTTTCCAGAGATCGGAACTCTTCAGGGGAATAAACGAAGCACCAGGAAAAGCATTGACAAACTTACCGTTTTCGTAGCCAATTTTGCTATTGCCATTGACGATCAGTAGGTTAGCATCGCCTTCTAGAAAAATCTGGTTGAATTTAGTTGCTGAACTCGCCTTGCCTTTAGCAACAATTTCTTCAGAGCTATTGCTGACCGACTCTGTACTACCACAGAACTCACACTGCTGTTGCTGTAACCGAGGTGGTGTGGGCGTGAGGGTGAGCGTCTTCGAGTCGGCATTACCAACATACTCAGACGCAGATTCGCTTGGGTTTGTTGAGCCAGTGTATTTCCAAGTATTAGCATTGCGATCAATTTCAACTCGGCGTTCTAATTTCGGATAATTGTTGTCGTAGACCAACACAGCAACTTTACCATCGCCCAAATCTTCGATCGCATAGGGTGTGATGGCATGTCCGCTTTTGTACCCTGGCTGGAAGAGTCCCATAGTGTAGGTAGGATCGGCGGTTGATTTCAACCCTTCTGTCAGTAGATCCAAAATCTCGACTGGGGTTTTGCTCTTAATCTCACTAGAGTAAGTTGGATCAGCTCGCTGAGTAGCAAACCAGTAAGCAATTTCACGCTGAAGTTTCTCGTTACCTTGCAGGGCTAGGTTAGCTGGGTTTCCAAATTCTGCTGCTGCTGTTTTGTCGGTATAGAGTAAAAGACTTAAAGCCGCCATACCTTCGCAATGCCCCTCATTCATGCCCTTGTTAGCTTCCTCCATCCACCGTTCCGCAGGTGGAGTTAGTACACATTGTTCTCCTTGAGTGGCACAAACTTGCTTACCAAACATCCGTTGCATATCGACAGATGTGAGGTTTTGAACACCGTTTTCATTGCCGTAGTTCTGGAAACTGAAACCATTAGTTTCGGGTCGAAAGCCAAGATCGGCTGTCAGAGCTTTGTTTTGACTAATATTTTTTGAGGCGATCGCAGTTTTATCAACGGTCATCGCTTGATTGGGCTGGCAACTGAACAAAATAGCGATCGCCACGCTGAGTGAGATTGCCAAGAACCAAAATGATCGAATACGAACCATAAATTAAATCCGTCCCTATAAAAAATCTGTAATTACAATAAATTCTATCAATGCAAAGTGCTATAAGCTGTTTCTGACCCAAATAGTTTCCATGATACAAGTTGCTACTTATTGAATAAAAAGAAAGAAAAGGAAAAGGCTCGCATTGCAAGCCTTTTCCTTTGTTGAATATTAAAGGCTATTGCCCCATTTATTTTTACTTCATCCACTCAGTGTGGAAAAATTCGCCTCTAGGCTTGTCAGTGCGTTCGTAAGTATGAGCGCCGAAGTAGTCACGCTGAGCCTGTGTCAAGTTTTGAGGTAAGCGATCGCGTCTATAACTATCGAAATAATCCAGAGAGGCGCTAAAGGCGGGGATCGGTATTCCCAACTGGGCAGCAGCCATGACGACCTTACGCCAAGCAGCTTCTTTAGTCAGAATAGTTTGCTTGAAATCGGGATCGACTAACAAGTTAGGCAACTGGGGATTACGCTGAAAAGCAAGCTTGATCTTGTCTAGGAAAGCGGCGCGAATAATACAACCGCCTTTCCAGATGCGCGAAATTTCACCAAGATTTAAGTCATAGCCAAACTCGCGAGATGCTGCACCCAAAAGTGCCATGCCCTGAGCATAAGAACAAATCTTGGAACAGTACAAAGCATCACGGACGGCATCGATAAATTCTTGGTGATCGCCTGCATACTTACCAGTAGCCGAACTGGTTAAAACTTTAGAAGCCGCCACCCGTTCTTCTTTATAAGAAGACATCACTCGCGCTGTTACCGCTGCGATCATCGTGGGGATCGGTACTCCGAGATCAAAGGCACTTTGGACTGTCCATTTGCCTGTCCCCTTTTGACCAGCTGCGTCCAAGATTTTATTGACCAACGCATCCCCTGTGAGTTCATCGATTTTGCTGAAAATATCAGCAGTAATATCGATCAAATAAGAATCAAGTTCCGAACTTTTCCATGCGGTAAAAGTTTCATGCAACTCACTAGCGGTTAAGCCCAAGCCAGTACTGAGCAAATCATAAGCCTCAGCAATCAACTGCATATCACCATATTCGATGCCGTTATGCACCATCTTGACATAATGCCCCGCACTGCCTTTGCCAATGTAGGTCACACAAGCCCCATCATCGACCTGAGCCGCAATCTTGGTGACGATTGGCTCGATTTCAGCATAGGCAGATTTCTGACCGCCTGGCATCATGCTTGGACCATTGAGAGCGCCTTCTTCACCGCCACTGACACCCATGCCAATAAATTTGAGATTAAGTTTCTCTAGCTCGACAGTACGGCGATCGGTGTCGTTATATAGCGAGTTTCCACCATCAATGATGATGTCACCTTCATCTAAAAAGGGAATTAATTCTTGAATCACAGCATCAACAGGCGCTCCTGCTTTGACCATGATTAACATTTTGCGAGGACTCTCTAGCGAGGCAACAAAATCGGCGATCGTGTATGTGGCTTTGAAATTTTTACCAGCAGCGCGAGTCGCTATAAACTTATCAGTTTTGTCACGACTGCGATTGTAAACACTCATCGAAAAACCATTGCGCTCAATGTTGAGAGCGAGATTTTCACCCATCACAGCCAAACCAATCAATCCAAAATTTTGCTTGTTAGATGTCATAAAATTTTCTTTATCCAATCCTCTGTCATCTTTTAATACCACAAACCCCAAATAAAGTAGAGAGCGTATTTTACTTTCTTTGTACTTTTTTAAGAATTATAGCGATCGCCATGCTATTGGGATATTTGAGATATCGCCATCACTCTGAAATTGCAAGAAGTATCTACAAGTCTGACATAGAAAGGTGTATGCTTGTTTTGGTTAAAATATCCAAATTCTATATCTTAACTAAATCAAAAAGTAAATTAGCTTGGGGAAAAGTTAGACTACCTAAATATTTCATTTTATTGCGGAACTTAGTTTAGGTAGGTTTTAAATATAGGTTAATCTCAGGTTTTGCTGAGATGTATATTAACTCGATAGCTTATTTTATGTAACCTGCGTAAAATGAATTTAAAGTTAACCAAAGTATTTTTCTAGCGATTTCCCAGTAAGGTCTAGTCCGCATTAGACACCTTAGTTTTCTGGAGGTTCACATGAGTAAAATTAATCAGACCAGTCAACCCGATGACTCAAATAGCAAAACTTTATCGAATACACCTAAACCTCCAATTAAAGATTTGCCTAAGTTAGAAGTTATTAAAGTTATTGCTCCCAAGTCTTTAGAGTCTATTCAGGCGGAAGAGCAGTTATTGATAAAGCAAAGCGGCGATGAACCTTTCAAGGCGGCTCTATCTGTTCCCAAGGTTATTCCTGCTATAAAAATTAAACCAACAAATATTAGTCGTTCTGGTGACGGTCAGTCTAGTCCATTTGATCCCACTACAAATATTCAAGAGGATAAAACCCAAGAAAATAAAATTTGTCTACAGCCAATTCCAGACGCGACAGAGCCATTTCAATACAGAGCGATCGGTGTAATCTCTGGGCGCTATATTGCCAGTGAAGATAATTTTGCTAAGGGGCATATCTTAACGACCGATGGTTCTGAAGTTGATGCTGTTCTACTTGGCAAAATTATTTCAATTGTTAAAAAGCGTCTAGAGGGCGATCGCGAATATTTGTGGGTAGTATATCCGCGCACCAATGACAAAGCGGGCAAGTTACATGTGCAGATATCTGGCGTATGGGCTCCTGTTGAGCTTGGGAAATCAGATGTACCAATTGATCCAAATGTTCAAGATGGTTATTTCTCGGTGCGAGGCGAAATATCGACTCAATCAACTGCCGAAAACTCGGTGATAGTTAAAGTTCGGCGGACTGAACAAAAATTTGATAAAGAGAAGGATAAAGTTAGTAAAGAGTACACCAAGTTTAAGGTGCGCCTAACGGGATTATTGCCGACTGATGCAGTAGGGCAGTTTTGGAGTGTAAATGTCCAACGTCAAGGTGATGTTTTGACAATCATTGATGGTGAATTTATCGGTCATGTTCCATATAAAGGAAAACGTGGCTCTCAGACTAGAGGCAGAACTAGCGGTCAGTTTGCACCGCGTAAGTATGGCGGTAGCGATCGCACTTTTAGCGATCGCCCATTTAAGCCAGCAATAGCGGCAAATAATGGCGATGGTTTGGGTAATATTTATCCTCCACGTCCTAGATTTTCGGAAGATCGTCCACCTGTGCCACGTCCATTGATTAAGCGCAAAGATTCAGCTGACATCTAAAAAACCTAAAAAAATAACCTCTCGCGTGGCGAGAGGTTATTTTTTTAGGTTTTAAAATTTATGGTTGTAAAACCATGCTCCACTCTTTGTTTTGGCTATCCCAAAATGGAGCATCAGTTTCACCGATAATATTTGGTCCCCAATAGGTACGCGAGCCATCGGTGGCAAAGGCGAAAATCACATCACCTTTACCGATCGCTATTTTGTAATTTGGCAAGGACAGTAATAATCCCTCTTTGCCGCCCTCATTGGGAGCAAAGTCCCAATTGAGCGGCTCGATCGCTTTCCAAACGTTTTGAGAAGTAACTCGCGAAAATAAGACAATCCGCACTGAGCGATCAGTGCGATTGCCGACACGAAAGCTACCAATATTTTCACCATCATTGAGGCTAGGGCGATTAAAGGTTGTGGGTAGCGGTGCAACGATTACTTTGGCAATTTCATTATTTTCGTGCATTTCGCGAATTGGCGGCGGGGTCAAACGTTGCCACAAGGAAATACCTGCCAAGGCAATTAGCATTCCCAGACCCATCGAATAAGCATATTTGACATCAAGGCTTGGCATCACGATATTACAAGCGCGCTTATACTGCTAGACGCTTGTATTACTATTCTATGTTTTCAAACTAATAAATCAAAAATTACATCCAAATTTTTTCAGAATTTAGCTCAGGATTTAGCATTTATATGCACGAAGCACCTCTAAGTGTCAAGCTCTAAGTTTTTTCGTGGGCGATCGCAATGCCATGCGATGTGCCGAGGCGATTTGCACCTGCATTGATTAAGGCGATCGCTTGCTCTCTAGTCCTAATCCCACCCGAAGCCTTGATTCCCACCTTACCGCGTGATATCTCTTTTAGAAATTTCACCATTTCTAACGTAGCGGCTCCAGCCCAACCCGTACCTGTTTTTAAAAAAGCTACTCCTGCATCCATACAAACTTCGGCGGCAAGTTGCTGTTCATCGGGTGTGAGCAAGCTTAGTTCTAAAATCGCTTTGACAGGTTTGCCTGTGCCTTCACAGATTTGAGCAATATCTTGGTGTAAGAGATTGGTCTGTCCAGTTTTGAGCCAGCCAAAATTAATTACCACATCGAGTTCCGTTGCGCCATTCTCCACAGCTTCCATCGCTTCATAAAGCTTAACGTTTGAGGTGGTCGCGCCACTAGGAAACCCAATCACTGTGCAGATTTCTACTTTAGTTTTAAGTAGCCGTTCCGTTGTTTGCCTGACATTGCAAGGATAAACACAGACACTCGCAAACCCTAAGCGATCAGCTTGATCACAAGCACAATCAATTTGTTCATCGCTCGCGGCTGGGTCTAACACTGCGTAATCAATATATGGCAAGGGATCGATATCAGTTTGAGGCATAAAACTATACACACTTAGGCAAGCAAGAGGTTACATTAGGAATTAGTGACTATAACTTCTTATAATTACTTACTCAGGACTATTTTTCTTGACTTAATCCTGAAAATATCAAACTTAAGCAAATATTAGGCAAATCTTAAATAAATATGCATATTTCTGAATTAGATGAACTGGAAGCCTCAGTCAGTGACTTACTGACGATGGCAAAGGTGGAGTTAGAGCAAAATCGGCTACAACTACAACGCGATCGCCAAATTCAAGATGCAGTAGCCCAAATTGAAGCCCGTTTAAAACCCTTGCTTGCCAAAATTGAACAAGTGCTGCAAGAATTTAGCCAAAATGGGCAGGATAACAGCGAGACTAAGCAAAGGCTAGAAAAAAAGGCTGCGGATATTCGGCAAGAAATTGCTGAAGCACCTGTTCTTGCTGCTCAGATTGCCGATCGCCAATTGATTTTGAGCGAAGAAAGACTATTAGACGAACGCATAACCGAACAAACGGCTCAGTGGCGGAGCGAGTTAAAAGCTGATCTATTAGAGATGATCGAAGAACAGCGCGATTTCTTTAGCGCCACTGACGCGTCGATCGCGGTGCGTGGATATGCCAATGACTTAAAAGCGATCAGCTCACTTGATGAAGTTGTTGAAGCGCTGATCAACCAAATAAATTCTCACAGTGAAGAAGGTCCCGTGGCGCGGTTGCGTGGCAGTCATGAACAAACACTCACATTCATTTATAACAAAGCTCTGGAAAATCGATCGCGGGTTGACCGCGCGCCTGATGTCCAACCTACGACTAGACATCGCAAATCTGAAAAACGTCCTGCTCTATACACCGACTTGGGAGGCAAGGTTTTAGTATTTGGTGGACATGATCGATTGCAAACAGCTGTCAAAAATCGATTGCGCGATTCGGCCATTAATTTAATGTGGTACACCGAGCAAGATGGTTTGCAGCTTGCGGCGCAGGGGGAGAGTCAAATTGCAGGTGGTGATTTAATTATTATCGTGACGGGTTATGCCAGCCACTCACTCACCGAAAGAGCGATCGAGGCTTGTCGGCGAGCAAATAAAACCTATGAAATTGTGAATACAACAGGTATGACCAGATTGCTGGAAGTAATCGAGTCTGGACTAAAGGCAAAGCAATTAGCTCGTCACTGGAAACAAGGATAAACTTTTCCTAATTTGAGCCGTGCAGAGCGCAGCTCAAATTAGGATTTTAGGATAGGATTTTAAGAAAATAGTAAGAAATAAATGGATAAACAAACCGTAAAATCTCTCACTGATATTGATATTGATCGCATTGTCGAAATGGCTTGGGAAGATCGCACCACCTTTGATACGATTTACGATCAATTTGGTATTTCTGAATCTGAAGTAATCAAGATCATGCGTAAGTCAATGAAGCGATCGTCTTTTTTGATGTGGCGAGAGCGCGTAAGCGGTCGTAAAACTAAACATGCCAAAACTTCTGAAGCGCAAAGGTTTTGTTGCGATCGCCAAGCTAAACCAAAGGCTAAATCTGTCAGTTATGACAGATGAGCAAATAGGCGGAGACCCATATTTTTGATCGAAGATCGCTCTATTATAGGCAAAACACAAATCTTTTTCGTGCAGCTTTTGTATGCCTGCTCATTCACATAATGACCATAAATCACCACGCGATCGCCAGCTTTCTTTAAAGATATTGCTGATAGTTCCATTTGTGACACAAGTAATCTCAGCTGTGGGACTAACTGGGTGGTTGTCAGTACAAAATGGACGAGAGGCAACTCATGAGCTAGCGCCGCAAATTGGGCAAGAAGTAACCAACACAATTGAAGCCCATGTGCGGGGATATTTTGATGTGCCTTTAGAAATTTTGCAAGCCCATGGAACATCGGCAAGAGCAGGTAGTTTAGCTTTTGAGGATTTAGAAAGTTTAGATAAATTGTTTTGGCAACAGATGCGCCAAGCCCAAAACTTATATTTCTTTTATGCGGCAAATCCTCAAGGTCAATTTATTGGCGTTGAGCGGAGAGAAAATAATAGTCTGGTGTTACATCGGTCTTTAGCGGCTGAACCAAAACTGCAAAAAACAATTTATCGATTAGATAATACTGGCAAAGTTGTCAACAAAATTGAGGTGAATATTTATGATCCACGCGATCGCATTTGGTATCGTGAAGCCCTTAAAACTCGTCAAGTAGTTTGGAGTCCTATTTATTTATTTGTGGCTCGTCCGATTTTGGGGATTACTGCTTCTTTGCCGATTTATAGCGAGTCAGGTAATTTGCGCGGTGTGCTAGCAATCGACCTGACTCTTTCGCAGATTGATGACTTTTTGAGACAGTTAAAGATATCGAAAACAGGACAAGCATTTATCATTGAGCCATCAGGAAATGTGGTGGCAACATCAACTCCCGAAGTCCCCTATCTCTCTACACCTCAAGGACAGCAACGAATTAATGCAAGTCAGAGCCAAAGTCCATTATTGCGCTTAGCATTTCAAGAGCTTAAACAACGTTATCCAAATCTTGTTAACATTCCTGACCATCAGCAAATTCAAATAGAATGGGAAGGCGCAACTGAATATGTCCAGATTACGAGATTGCGAAGCGCTCAAGGTTTAGATTGGCTAATGATTGTGGCAGTATCTGAACGAGACTTTCGCGATCGCATTAATATCAACACTCGCAACACGATTGTTTTGTGTGGATTAGCTCTAGTCTTGGCAAGCTTGACAGGTTTTTATACATCTAAATGGATTGCGAAACCTGTCGAAAAACTAATCGAAGCATCACATCTGCTAGCGACTCTCTCAGCCTCAACCGATAGGGCAACGGGTCAACCCTATCGACCAATCGAAACCGCCAATGTCCGCGAGTTATCAATTCTTGCCGATTCATTTAATCAAATGGCACAGCATTTGCAAATTTCATTTATGGAACTTGCTCAAAGCAAAGAAGAATTAGAAGTAAGAGTCGAACAGCGCACCGAAGCACTCAAAACCAGTGAGACTAAATATCGTACTCTTGTCGAAGTTGCAAATTGCATTATTTTGCGAAGAGATACCACGGGTATAATTAAATTTATTAACGAATATGGATTGGTTTTCTTTGGTTTTTCTCACGAAGATGAAGTAGTCGGTAAAAATATTGAAGGAACAATTTTTCAAGCTAGTGATGATCCAAATAGTTCTAACTTGCCGATTTGGATGAATAATAGCGCTCACAACTCGGAGCTATATATATTTCAAGAAAGTCAAAATATTCGTAATGATGGAGAGAAAGTATGGATATCTTGGTCAAATCGTCCGATTTTAGATGAAGAAGAGAATTTAGTCGAGATACTCTCAATTGGTGTTGATATTACGGAACGCAAACGAGTTGAATCAACACTCGAAGAGTTTTTGAGTTTACAAAGAGCAACCTTTGAGTCAATCGCTGATGGCATTTTGGCTGTGGATAGCATTGGTCATATTACCAGTTACAATCAACAATTTTTAGATATGTTTTCTTTGTCACCAGAAGTTCTATCCATACCTGATTATGAACTTAGATTAGAATTTCTTGCCGAAAAAATGCTCGATCCTCAAAGCTTTATGCAGCGATCGCGTGATTTTTATCATCATCCTGAACTAGAAAGTTACGACATCCTAGAACTATGTGATAGCCGAGTATTAGAACGTTTTTCTCGTCCGCAGAAACTAGGTGAGCAGATTATCGGTCGAGTATGGAGCTTTCAAGATATTACGGTTCAAGTAAAAGCTCAGCAAGCTCTCAAAAAACAAGAAGCTTATTTACGGTTAATTATTGATAGTATTCCCCAACAAATTTTTTGGAAAGATGCAAATTTGATCTTTCGAGGATGTAATAAAAATTGGGCGATGTACGCTCAGCTTGACTCACCCGAAAGTGTAGTTGGCAAGACTGATTACGATCTGATCAGCGATTCTCAATTGGCAAATATATTTCGCGATCGCGATCAGCAAATAATGGAATCAAGTATTCCTGAGCTGCATATTATCCAGCGCAAATTAAATCCAGACCAAGACGGGCAGTCGATTTGGTTAGATATCAGTAAGTTACCAATCATTGATGCTGATGGTAAGACTATTGGTATTTTGGGTGTGCTTGATGACATCACAGAGCGGAAACTTGCCGAAGAGGCTCTCCATGCTGAGCAAGAGAAATCGGAGCGGCTATTATTAAACATCTTGCCGAAAGCGATCGCCGATCGCCTGAAGCAATCACAAGGAGTCATCGCCGATAGTTTTGAGTCAGTCACAGTTCTATTTGCCGACATTGTCAGCTTTACTAAAATCTCTTCTGAACTTTCTCCCCAAGATTTAGTTGATCTACTAAATCTAATTTTCTCTAGTTTTGATATGCTCTGCGAAACTTATGGATTAGAAAAGATTAAAACTATTGGGGACGCTTACATGGTGGCGGGTGGGATTCCTGTACCGACTGAAACTCATGCCGAAGCGATCGCCTATATGGCTTTGGATATGGTTGATAAAGTAACTGAACTTCGTAACTTGACGGGACGAAATCTGCAAGTTCGGGTGGGAATTCATACAGGCGCTGTGATTGCAGGTGTAATTGGCACTCAAAAGTTTATTTATGATCTATGGGGCGACACGGTAAATGTGGCGAGCCGAATGGAGTCCCATAGTGAGATTGGCAAAATCCAAGTTACAGCCGAAACCTATGCACTTCTCAAACATAAATTTGACTTAGTAGAACGTGGCGCGATCGAGGTCAAAGGCAAAGGACAAATGCAAACATACTGGCTAACCAGCAAAAAATCAGGCTAACTAACAAAAAATCAGGCTAAACTGGCAAAGTATCTGCCCATCATCGCATTGCTCATGACTTGCCCAGTTCCCAAAGATCAACAACCGCTTAATGAATATATCGAGCTTAAGGAAGCTTTTTTTTATCGTTGGGCTAAGCTGACGCGATCGCAATATTTACAGACTATATTTTTGATGTGGCTAGGTTTTACGGTTCTTTTTGCGCCTGTTGCCATCAGCATTGAGTCGCCGAGCCGACATTTGGTGCAGTTTATCTGTGTGGCTGGTATCGGTGGATCGGTGGGGCTAGTTTTACCCGTGCTGCTTTTGCTATCAGGCTGGAGCCATGTCAAGCAGCGCCTTGATAGCGACAAGGTATTTTACGAAGAGTCAGGCTGGTATGATGGGCAGACATGGGAAAAGCCAGAAGCAGATTTAGTAAAAGATCGCTTGCTGGTGACTTATGAGATTAAGCCTGTTTTAAACAGATTGCAAAAAACATTATTAGGGCTTATTAGTTTTCTTGCTCTCAGTTTCGTCACTTTAAATATTTTGAACAAATAAAAA
>JANXUJ010000153.1 GCA_025356295.1 Cyanobacteriota bacterium | reverse complement strand
GTTTTATCCATCTGCAATCAACAAAAAACGAATATGTTCCATCCCTTTCTCCGCACGGAGAGTTTGGACTTGATCAGCGAGCTTGGTACTCGCGATGATCACATCGGGCTGAGAGGCGATCACACTCGCGCGTAAATCATCTTGAGGAGAGATTATTGCAGGGAGAAAGCCCTGATTTTGGAGCATTTCTATTAACAAATTAATAGAAACAAAATTCTCATCGATCACTAAAATCTTTTTCCCTTTGGCAGTTTTACTAGATAGTAATAGCTCAACTTCTCGTATTAAAACAACCATATCAAGGGGCTTAGTCACATAACTATCAATCCCCAGATGCAAGCCGCGATCTTTATTGTCTAGTACCGATACAATAATAATTGGAATGTCTAAAGTGGCAGGATCAGATTTAAGAATTGCAGCAACGTCATAGCCGCTGATGCCTTGCATGATAATGTCCAGTGTGATCAAATCAGGGCGACTTTCACGAACTTTAGCGATCGCCTCTTGTCCATTTTTTGCTTCGCGGACTAGATATCCTTTCGCTTCTAGTTCCTGTCTGAGCAAGCTGCGAATGCTGGAGTCATCATCGATTACCAAGATATTTTTTGAAGATTTTAGAGCCGCCTGAGTATCTGATTGCTGATCGCTCATGACCCGCTTTTTGAGTTGGTCGATCAGAATATCAAAATTAATTGAGGGAGTTTGAGCTTCATTTTTAGCGATCGCGATCGGTAACATAAAAGAGAAAGTACTTCCCTTCCCTAGTTCACTATCGACCCAAATTCTGCCGCCATGATGTTCGATTATTTCTCTAGAGATTGGTAGTCCTAGTCCAGTTCCTTGAGGCTTGTCGGTGAGTGTGTCTCCGACCTGTTTAAACTTCTCAAATACTTTAGGCTGATCTGGTTCAGAGATACCCACGCCCTGATCGATGACACTGACCATAATTGATTGATTATCCTGCTTAACTCGACAGGTGATACTACCTCTTTCCGTGAATTTAACGGCATTAGAAATCAAATTAATCACAACTTGGATTAGGCGATCGCGATCGCCATAGACATTTGGCATATCTATGGCGATTTCTCGGACTAGCAATAAGCCTTTCTGCTCAAAGAGAGCCGAAGTTGCGGCAAAAGCCCGATCAATCACCTCAGTAATTGCCAAATTATCCATATTCCATTGCATTTGACCAGCTTCGATTTTGGCAATATCTAATACTTCATTAATCAGTTTAGTCAGTCGTGAACCCTCAGATACAATAATCTCAATATTTTCAGTAACTTGACGTACAGTTCGATTAACTTTCTTGTCATCAGTTTGAATAAGCGGAAAAATAGATTCCTCTAGTTTTTTCTGAATTAATTTAGCAAAACCTAGTACGGAAGTGAGTGGAGTTCGCAACTCATGAGATACAGTCGAGATAAAATCTGTCTTCATCCGATCCACTTCTTTCTCAGCCGTGATATCACGAATTAAGATCACAGTACCTAAATAATCCATTCGCAAATCTATTTTTGATTCAGATTCTTCAGCAACATCTACTTCCCTAAAAATAGAAGTTGCAACGGCTTTACCTGTGCGGCGATCGGGCAAAGTAAATTCTTCGCTAAACACTTGTTTAGGATTCTCTCTTGTACTTGTAACCAGATTAGAGATTGCCTCATCTTTAAAGATTTCGCTGTAGTTATTAGCGCCAGAGATCACTTTACTACCAATGCCAATCATCCCAACGAGAGCAGGATTAAACTGCGTAATCCGATCCTCACCATCAACTACAACTAACCCATCCACCATGTTGTCAATAATCGCCTTAATCTCGCTAGTGCGCTGTTCGACCTTCTGCTCTAAGGTGCGGCTATATTCTGACAACTGCTCACCTGACGCTTTGAGTTGTGATGTCATCTGATTAAAAGCGATCGCCAAAATTCCAATTTCATCTTTAGTTAATATCGGTGCTTGAGCATTGAGATTTCCTCCAGACACTTGATTTGCCGCATCAGCAATAACTAGAATCGGCTGCGTAATTCGTCTCGCCAATAAATAAACCGCAACTAACAAAATACCCGCCGAACTAAGCCCAATCAGGAGAATATCTCTAGCTAATCGATTCGCAGGTTCAAAAGCTTCATCTTGATTGATTTCTGCTAAAATTGCCAAGTTCTGACTGGCAGACCAGTGAAACACGCCAACTACAGGTATCCCCGCATAGTTGTTGTATAGTCCATAGCCATCTTGCTTAGCTAGTGCCAAATCAATGCCATCACTTTTTACTTCGACAATTTCTTTGTTATCAGTTTTACTATCTGTTTTAGCCTTACTGTCTTCTCTAGAAATAAATACGCTTTTTTTGCCAGCACGACCGACCAAATATGTTGAACTGGTTTTTCCTAAACCCGTTCGCTCCCGAATCAGATTGTTGATATCTTGGAGCGCGAGGTTGATAGAGATCGCGCCCATACGAATCTCTTCACGGTCAAATATAGGTGTCGCAAAAGTAATCTGAGCTTTGCCCGTCACTTTTGACAGATAGAAGTTCGGCACAACTGTATTGGCACTTTGCAATGTAAAAAATGTGGTCGGATCGGTTAAAGGACGAAACTTCCCAACTAGATCATCGCCTTCGCTCGAATAAACCACAAATCCCCCATTTGTAGTAGCGATCGCACTGGATAAATTAGGCTTAATGGCAATTATCTCTGCCCAGAATTTGTTCAGTCGGGTATATGCAGCGATATATTCGGGTTTAGTAGGCGAGATGGTTAGCAAGGTCGTTAGTTCAGTCCTTACTTCGGGTAGCTGGGTCAGCAAGATGACATCTTTACGCTGATTAACTACCCACTCATTCAGCTGATATTCTTTAAGTGAGGTGGCGACTTTTAAGCGATCGATTACTGAACTCTGAAGAGCATCACGCGATCGCACATAAGCCGAGAAGGCGACAATACTAACCGTTACGGTCGAAAGTATTGAGAAATAAGTAACCAGTTGCAGAAGTAAGCTTTTGCTCCAAAAATTCATGTTTTGACCTCTAATATTTTACTAACGCTGTCCTAACTTTATTTCCAGTTAGCAAAAATTTCGACAATTTGCGCGATCGCCTTAGTCGCCGCTTGATCGGTTGAGACTTGATCTTTAACAACACTTAAGATAGCCTTAGACCAAATATTTCGCTCTAAAACCACACTATAAGCAGGATTAATCGATTCATAGGATGGGCGAGTTGGCTGCTTTAATAATTGATTGATTACAGCCGCAAAATGTGGATCGGGTTCCTTCCAAAATGGGTCTTCTAAAAGCTGAGGCATAACTGGAATCATTCGACCCTTACTTCCTTCCCGAATAAACTTACCTAAAACCTGTGGCTTCAATAAATACTTCATGAAGCTTTTGGCAGCATCTTTATGTTTTGACTTCTCAAATATCACCACCTGTTTAATTCCTAAAATAGATTTTAAATCAGTCCCATCAGGTCTATTTGGCAAATCGGCTGTGACAATTTTATTAAAATATAAATCACGCGATGGCTCATTATATTTGTTTTTAGGCAGTCTCTGAGTCAATGGGATTGAAAGCGTACTATTAACCGTCATTACTGACTGACTTTCCAAAAAGCTGATATTATTACCCGAATCTGTCCACTCGATCGCTTTGGGTGGGACATATCCACTCAGATAAAAATCTGTATATTTCTTGAGGGATTTAACAACTTTTTCTTTGTTAGTGGGATTATCGAGAACTAATTTGCCATCGTTATCAATTATTTTGACATCGTAAGCTTCAAGAAACTCCTCAAAACCCAAAAATGTATCCGTACCAATATCAGACATTGCTAAACCTAAACCATATAGGCTATTTATACCCTTCTTATTACGCAGATTTTGCTGAACGGTTTGCCAAAATTGCCAATACTTATCCCAATCTTTAGGAATATCACTATCTTTAAAACCCGCCTCTTCCAAAAGATTGCGCCAATAAAAAACATGGACAGTCTGCTGTCCAATTGGAGCGGCATAGTAACTACGCTTGTTAGTAGTTCTATTCTGATAATTAACAGTTTGCAGCGCTACAGGCAAGTAAGTATCTTTGATTGGATTGATTACATCGGAGATATCAGCAAGTTGATTTTCCCAAGCAAGTTTCGGAAACAAGTTTGTATCGGCGGTTGTACTGTATAAAAAATCTGGAGGATTTCCTGTTTCTACGGCTTTAGCAACTTCTGAATCCAAAAGATTAGCAGGTACGAGACTTAATGAAGCCTTTAGCCCACTTTCTTTTTGCCAACCATCTACTAATTGCCCAACTAGCGTATTCTCTTCGGTGAGAAATCCTTGTGGCCACCAAATCCGAAACTCTTCAGCATCGGCGGAGGCGGAATTAACTGTAGTGATATTATTTGTGTTGATATTACTTCTATTTGGGGCAGCACTGCATGTAACTAATCCAAAAGTCGTCAGAAATATAATTAGCCAACCAACTAGACGCTTATATCTTTTCATTGCTTTTTTATAGTCATTCTACTCGCCCACATAATTTTGGATATTTCATCTAGGCTGCTCATGCATAAGCTAGGCTGGGGAGAATTTTTATTTGGATATGTTAACGTCTCGGATATCCAAATACTGGGAATATTTGCATTATTTGCCATCAGTATATCAGAAGCTAGCATGTCTCCAATCATGAGACAGTCTGTGCGTAAAACCTGCATACGATCGCTGAGTATATCTAACATGATTGTATTGGGCTTACCAATTTCAAAATCAGCTTTGCGGGCAATCGCTGACTCAATCGCACCTACCATCGCCCCACAGCCCGGGCTGAGATATCCACCTTCAACAGGAAAGTTGGCATCTCGATTGCAAGCTACAAAAATAGTATCTCGCGCTAAAGCTCTAAGCGCGATCGCGATCGCCGCGTAGTCAAATTTGGGATCGAGTCCTACGAGAACAACCCCACAATGATCGGCATCGGCAAGCTTTAGCCCATGCTCAATCACTTCGTCCTTGAGCGCATCAGTACCGATTACTAATACACCTTTACCCTGATCGATTTGATGTTGAGCAATATAGCTAGCTGAAGCTTGAGCCGCAGTTAAAATTTCTTGGCGATCGCAAGAGATTCCAAAACTATGCAGTTTATGCATAATCGTCTCAGTTGAACTTGCCGAATTATTAGTTAAAAATGCAATTTTTTTATCAAGTTCACGAAATTTCTGGATGGCGGCACTAGCATCTGCGATCGCTTGCTTACCTTTATAAACAACTCCATCTAAATCAATCACAAAACAAGACTTTTCTCTTAAGAAGTCCTCATTACTAGCCTGACTAATCACTTACTCAACCTCTTTTCAATCATCGCGATCCGCGGATCATCTTCTCGATAAATTTTGCCATAATAACTTTTCTTGTTTTTTAGCCAGAGCAGTTCAAACTCGATTGCTTTGGCAAATGCGATCGCGGAATTATCTAAGGCACTTGGACAATTAAATATTACCTTGCGAGTTTCAAAACGGTCTAAGTGTCCCATCGGGAAAGCTTGCAAAAATGGTAAAGAACTGGCTGTAATTGCACCACCAACAATAACTTTTAATCCATTTTGTTTTGCCTTAATTGCCATCTGTAAAGATAAATCCTTAATGATTGGATTGGTATCAATAACTGCGCGATCAAGCCCCAATGATCCCGATAGATCAACACGCCCAATCACAATTCCATTTAGCCCCCCAATTTCTGGCAGCTCTAACATCTTGTCAAAGTTGTTACAAGCAGCAATCGTCTCTAGATTGATTAGCAACTCCATATCTTGATCGATCAAATAAGTTTTAGCTGCCTTCAAAAACTTTTGTAATGCATAATCAGTCTCCACCATCGGCGCAATTATCCGATCTGCCCCTAGTTTGATCGCATCAAACATATCTCTAATCGCTTCACATCCACCAATCTTAAGATTAAAATCTATTCCCGCTTTCATCGCAATCTCTTTAAGACGAATAGCTTCATCGATACGAGTTCCCTCTGCTTCAAATTCAGCTTTGACTCCCGTCACTGCATACTTCTCCTTCATCTCTGTCAGGAGTCTCACCATTTGCTTTTCTGTCGGATTCATCAATCAACTCGCAGCTATATATATCTTTAACTAATCATGCCTCAAAAATGATGGCTAGAGTGCAAACAAGAACACAAAAACTAAACTATCGCCATATTGCTTAGAAGAAAAAACGTAGAAATTGATATTGTCGTTTAGCCTATCTAAGCTTACAATCTGCATCATGTATATTGCTTCATATTTTCATGGAATTTAGCCTAGATAGCCCATTAGCCACCTTATATACCCGACTCATTGGCTGGGTCATAGCAGGATTTGTTTTAGGTAAATTTTTGCCAAAAGGCATTATGGGTCATCTAGGAAGATTTTTATTTTTGGTAGGTGCGCCATTTAGTGTAGTCGCTTTTATGCGCCGAACTTCTCTATCAGGCTATATGGCGATCGCACCGATATCAGCATGGACGGCTCTGCTGGTTGGGGCTGGACTAGCATGGATTTGGATTGATCTAGGACTTTCTGATGAACGACTTAAGAGCATTTCTAGAGGGCTATCAATAAATGAAGATGAAACAAAACCTTTAGAAAAGAGCAGTTGGAGTAAACCGACACAGGGAAGCTTTTTGCTAGCGATGATGGTCGGCAACACAGGTTTCTTAGGATTTCCTGTGATTTTGACCTTAGTGGGAGCCGAATATTTTGCGTGGGGGCTATTTTATGACCTGAGTATATCGCTGGGAGTACAAATTTTTGGAGTGGCTCTAGCGGCTTACTACGGCAGTGCCGAAAGAATGAAGGGCTGGATCACCCCAATTATGAGCGTGATCAAAAACCCATCATTGTGGGCTTTTGTAGTTGGCGCTTATATCAAAACCCTTAATTTGCCTCCACAATTTGATCAAGTCTTCCAAAATGGAGCTTGGGTAGTGATTAACTTATTCTTGATTTTGATCGGTATGCAACTTAGCCGTTTAACTTCACTCAAAAACCTTAAACAGGGATTAACTTGTCTATCGATTAAAATGCTATTAACTCCCCTTGTCGTGGGAACGGGATTAATGTTCTTTGGGGTAACTGGTCCTCCACGTCTTTTACTGGTATTGCTGATGGGGATGCCGCCTGCATTTGTGACGACATTATATGCAGAAAGATATGGACTCGATCGCGACTTAGCGATTACAACTGTAGCGATTGGTTCTGTTTTGATACTGTTTACGATTCCACTCTGGATGTGGTTGTTTTCATAGTTGATCAAGTTTAAAAGGCTAGAGGCAGAGTCGATACCGCTGCCTCTAGCCTTTTGAGTTAAAATGAGAAAGTAGTCCGAATCAAACCCACAGTCGCTGTCGGGTTAGCACTGGAACCTTCAGGATTAAATATCCAATAAACACCAGGTGTGATCGTAATATTTTTGCTAAGTTGATAACGATAAAAAAGTTCCAATTGATACGGAGTAGTATCAATCGCTCTAATGACACCAGTCGGAGCGTTTGGGGAGTTGCCAAAAACGGCTGAGCCGCTCACAGATGTTTTCTTGAGTGGTTGTCCAAATATGACTCCGCCCGTATTACCTTCACCAAATAAATTATTAAAACTCAGACCCGCTAACCAAGTTGTAAAGTTAGTTCCAGCATTAGTATTGACACTATTAGTAAAAATAAATGTACCCGATGTAGCGAAAGTGATTGAAGGCGTAATTTTCCATGCGAGGTTGCCAGAAATTAAATCAGTTCTGATTGAACCTGCAACTGGAGTAATACCACCCGACGAGATAAACTCAGTACTTGTGAGTCCAGTGTTGAGAGAATTAGTCTGGAGATAAGTATTAGCGTAAGCAACTGATGTATTCAGATTGCTACCTAATTTGAATAAAAACTGAGCAGCGATCGATGTGGTTCCACCAAACAAACCAGCCGAAGGAGGCGAGGAAGCGGTAGCTGCACTTGATGCACTATAACCAACTTGTAAATTAACACTGTCGCTAAACTTGTAATCTATCCCAAGGAGCGAAGTGGTTCCACCAATCCGAAAGAAAGGATCAAAACGTCCAAATCTAGAAATGGAGCCTTGTCCGCTAGGGGCGAAGGGAGTGAGCTGCGTAAAGAAGTCATCAGGAGCGGCGACAGGACCAACGAAGAAGCTAACTTTGTCATCAAAAGCAGGGAAACGATAGAATAATAGATTCAGAAAAGCATTATTTGCAGTAGTAGAGGCTCCTGAGGCGTAGCCAACTCTAGCTGTATTTGTACCAAGTACGTTAGCGATAGACGGTTCAGTGCCGCCTGTACCTGCGATCAGTAAGTTCCCAGTCTCTAAACGAGTTCGCAGTAAGTCTTTACCTGTGAAGCTGGTGTTAAATAGAATACGAATGCGATCGCCAAATATGAGATTAGTTCGTCCATCACTTGGTCCTCCTGTGGCCGCGATCGCCGAGAAAATCACTTCGGCATTAAGTTTTGTGGTAGTAGAGAACTGCTGCGCTTCTATTTTGGTAGTTTTTGCATCAAGAGCATCAACTCGAGCGCGTAAAATGGCGAGTTCGACTGCAAATTCTTCTTGTAGTTTTTGTAGAGACGCTAAATCTGCTTTGCTAACTTTGTCAGCCAATCCTGCGGCGATGATTTCATTGATTTTGTCAAGACAAGCATTTAACCCTGCGGCAAATTCATAGCGACTGGTGGCTTGTTTGCCGCGAAATGTGCGATCGGGATAACCTGCAATACAGCCATAACGCTCGACTAAAGATTGCAAAGCGGTAAACGCCCAATCGGTTGGCTTAACATCGCTTAATTGTGATACTGATGTGACATTTTGGGCTGTTGGCTGGGGTTGAGCCAATGGCTCTAACTTGATAGCCTCATAAGCATCTTTTATTTCCGAATGAGCCAAGCTAGGCGATCCCAACAGAATTGTTACAAAAGACAAGCAAGCTACAGTACTAATAACTGGACTTTTAACTTTATACATCCTAAAAATTATCCTCTCCTACAACTAATTCATCAAGGTTAAGCTTGTATGCCTTGTCTGTCAAAGGAATATTTGGCTGATATTTAACACTAAGTCACCTTAAAACCTAGCAGCTTGGGTTTGGTTTTTAATTATACTGAGCTGCTTATCTCAAACTAGCTAATGTGGTTTTGAGAGTTAGTGGATTAAGCGTTTCTAATTCTTGTTTAGGGTGGCTAAGTAAACGCGATCGCATTTCATCACTAAGCCCCTGAACGTTGGTAAAATCGGCTCCTGCAATACTCTCAAATTCCTCAAAATCTGCATCAGTCAAATCTGCCGATCGCAGATCGACTCCTGCTAAATTCGCGCCATTTAATCTCGCATTTCGCAAATAAGCCCCTGTCAAAAAAGCTCGCCGTAAATCTGCTTGAGCGAGTCTTGCTCCTGCCAAATTTGCGCTTGTTAGGTCAGCCCCACCCAGATATGCCCCCATCAGATTCGCATTCTGTAGATCAGCATTTTTTAGATTAGCTGTATTTAAAGGCGCACCATTGAGACTAGCGTTTGGTCCGATCGCACCCGAAGACTTGTAAGCAAAATTTTCAGGAAAAACAGTCTGACTGTCATAACGCGCCCCTTGCAACTTCGCATCAGTCAAATTCGCTTCACTGAGATCGGCTCCACTGAGATCAACTCGATAGAGATAAGCCCCCTGGAGATTGACGGCTCTAAGTATGGCTCTACTGAGGTCAGAGCTACGCAGATCGGCTTCACTCAGATCGGCTCCACTGAGATTTGCCATACTCAGATCGGCACGGATTAAAGTTGCTTTGTGAAATTTGGCTGTTTGCAGGTCAAGCCCACTGAGATTGATCTGATACAAATCTTCCATGCTGAGATCAATTTCTGCTCTGATGGTAGCTAGAACTTGTTGCGGACTTTTTTGCATATTGATTAAAGTGGAGAGGCGAGCAGAACACATCTCTACTTTATGTAAAAACATGGGTTTTGCGATCGCTATTTGCGCTAAATTTTTTAATAAAAGTTAAGGAGTCCCCCAGTGCTTGTACCGCCGATGACGATGATGGACTTTTTTAAAAAGAGTGAAGGTGTTTGGTTTATTCACCGCACAGTGCATCATTTTGATAGTGTTGCTGATGAATCTGGGGAATCAAAAATTCATGTAAATGTAGTTGCAAAGGACGATCAAAAACTCCAAGAAATCTGTGCAGCGCAGGGGATTGATCTAGCGATTGCTTCAGGTGGTGCGAGCTTTATGTGGCAAGCCCATGAGGAAGGTGGTCAGGAACCAAATCCAGAACAGGCGGCTGTGTTAGTGGATGTGCCAGATGACGCAACAGGGCGATCGGGTAAGTTATTGCGAAATCAAGGCTATGTTGAAAAAATCCCTGTGGTTAGCCGCTATGGGTTTGGCGATGATGGCATTTTGACGATTGACACTGAGTATGACAACAATCAGGGACAAGAGCGTTGTTGGTTTATTAGCGATGACTTTAGAGTGCGAGCGAGTACGGTACGCATGAATAATGGGATTTATCTGATGACTTATTGTTCGGAACGGCGCTGTGTGAGTGACGCAGATTTAGATGTGATGGTGCAGCGCAATCTGGCTAGGCAAAGCTAAGATTTATGTTCCAGAACAATCTTCAGCAATGGTTAGAATTAGCGCGTCAAGAAGCGAATAAGGGGCAATTACCAAGCTATATTCCTTTGCTGTCTCAAGCTGATCCACAAGCGATCGCGATCGCCATCCAACAGGTAAACGGCGATCAGATATCAGCAGGTGATATTAATCTGACTTTCCCGTTAATGAGCGTGATCAAGCCATTTTTATTACTTTATTTACTAGAAAATTTTGGTGAAAAAGCGGTTTTCCAGCTAGTCGATCGCCAACCGACATCGGAGCCATTTAACGCAATTTCTGAAAGCAAGCCCAAAAATCCAATGATTAATAGTGGCGCGATCGCCCTCTCTTCACTATTAACATCTTGTGAAACTTTGCAAAATTGGCTAAATCAGCGATCGGGCGCAAATCTCCACCTCGATCTAGAAATGCTGGCTTCAGTGCGATCAGTTGCTAATCGCCGCAACTTAGCGATCTCCGAGCAGCTGAAATCTTTAGGAATAATCTTAAATTCTAGTCAAGCTCTAGCGGTGTATGAAGAAATTTGTTGTTTGCGCGGTAATGTTCAAGACCTCGCAAAAATTGGAACTTTGCTGGTAGATACTAAGCGATCGCCACATATTGCGATCGTGCTAGAAATCATGACCCAATGTGGGATGTATGCAGCTTCAGCAGAATTTGCAAAAGATATTGGCTTGCCCTCCAAGTCCAGTGTGAGCGGCGCTTTGCTATCGATTATTGCGGATGATCAGGCGATCGCTTGTTATAGTCCTGCTCTTGATGCGATCGGCAACTCAGTCGCAGGATTATTTATAATTTGTAATATAAAGCCCCAAAAGGGTTAGCAGCGCTAACCCTTTTGGAACCTATAGCAAAACGACCTATTCAATACAATCTATTTAATATTTTTGGAGGTTCTTGACGATCATGTATATGTGATTACCTTTATCCGATAAAATTAAAAACGCTAAAAAGTTTTTCGATTGTAATCTAGAGAATTAAGTAAATGAGCATTTTTGAGCAAGTTCAAGACATCGTTGCATCCCAATTAGGCGTTGATAAAGCCGAAGTTAAGCCTGAAGCTAGCTTCGCAAATGACCTCGGCGCTGACTCTCTCGATACCGTTGAACTGGTTATGGCGCTAGAAGAAAAATTTGGCGTAGAAATTCCTGACGAAGACGCAGAAAAGATCGCCACAGTCCAGAATGCTGTTGATTACATCGAAAGCAAACAAGCTGCTTAGTGAAATATGAGGGTCGTAAAAGCGACTCTCATATTTCGTAAACTCTACCCAAACATTACGAAATGCAAAACCCTCAGCCCCTCTCTCGCGTCGTTGTCACTGGACTAGGTGCAATCACCCCGATCGGTAACACGGTCGAGGAATACTGGCAAGGTCTAGTCGATGGTAGAAACGGGATTACAGAAATTACTCGCTTCGATACGACCGATCATGAATGTCGTGTCGGCGGAGAAGTTAAAGGATTTGATCCTCTTGCCTATGTAACCGCCAAAGAAGCGCGGCGCATGGATCGCTTTTCACAATTTGGTGTGAGCGCTAGTATCCAAGCATTGCGTGACTCTAAGCTAGAAATTACCCCAATCAATGCGGCTCAAGTTGGCGTTTTATTAGGAACTGGAATCGGCGGGTTGCAAGTACTCGAAGATCAACATGAAATTATTCGCACTAAAGGTCCCTCGCGCTGTAGTCCATTTATGATTCCGATGATGATCGGTAATATGGCAGCAGGTTTGACGGCGATTCATACGGGCGCACAAGGACCAAACTCCTGTACGGTGACTGCTTGCGCGGCTGGTTCTAATGCGATCGGCGATGCATTTCGTTTGGTACAGCGTGGCTTTGCTCAAGCGATGATTTGTGGTGGGACGGAAGCCGCAATTACACCTCTCGGTTTTGCAGGGTTTGCTTCAGCAAGAGCGATGTCTCGCCGCAATGATGATCCCGCCCATGCTTCACGTCCATTTGATCGCGATCGCGATGGCTTTGTGATGGGTGAAGGCGCAGGAATATTAATCATCGAAAATCTTGATCATGCTCTAGCGCGTGGAGCAAAAATTTATGCGGAAATCGTTGGCTATGGCTGCACTTGCGATGCTTATCACATGACCAGTCCGTCTCCCAACGGTGAAGGTGCAGTGAAAGCAATGTCTTTAGCTCTCAAAGATGGTGATATTACCCCTGAGATGGTGGACTACATCAACGCTCACGGTACGAGTACCGCCGCCAATGACTCGACTGAGACTAAGGCTATCAAGCAAGTTCTTGGAGATCATGCTTATAAAGTTGCGGTTAGTTCTACCAAGTCAATGACAGGTCACTTGCTCGGCGGTTCAGGCGGAATCGAGGCTGTCGCTACCGTTTTGGCAGTACAAAATAACATCGCACCACCGACAATGAACTTAGAAAATCCTGATCCTGAATGCGATCTTGACTATGTACCTAACAAGTCTCGTCCGATGACGATTAATGTCGCGACTTCTAACTCCTTTGGCTTCGGCGGTCACAACGTTACTTTAGTTTTCAAGAAATATCAATAAAAAATCAATAAAAAACTAATAAAAAGAAAGGAGCGCTTTGTGCTCCTTTCTTTTTATTGCTGAAAATAGCTAGGTATACTAAAGAAAAAGTTAATCTTATGGCTCTTGCTAGTATATCGAGGACAAAAGAATTTACGGGCAGTGTCATAGGTTTGCCAAATATTAGTTGGCAAACCTATCAAGCAATGCTTGCTGATATAGGCGATCGCAGTTCTATTCGTTTAGTTTATGACCGAGGAGTTTTAGAAATTAGGATGCCGTCAGATATTGATGAGGCAATTAATCGATTATTAGCTCGAATAGTTGGGGTTTTGGCTGAAGAACTAGACTTACCATTAAAAGAGTTTGGTTCGGTTACGCTAAATCGTAGTGATATCAAGAAAGGAGCAGAGCCAGACTCTAGCTTTTATATTCAAAATGCCGATCGCATACGCGGTAACCAGATCGACATTTCTATAGACCCACCACCCGATTTGATCATCGAAGTAGACATCACCAACTCCAGTGCGCGCAGCTTTGCGGTATATCAGCAGCTAGGTATTGGTGAAGTGTGGCGCTATGCAAATGGAATTGTCAAAATTTTTCAATTGCAAGATGGTGGTTATATTGAAGGTGAGTTTAGTTCTATTTTTGAGATGATTTCTGGAGATGTACTTGGACGCTTTCTCCAGATGTCAGCCACAGAAAATAGTACGAGTATTGTCCGCGCTGTCCGAAAGTGGCTCACTAAAAACGAACTTTAAATTTGTCAGAAAATGCTAGAAAAAAAGATCAGACTTTTTCTGATCCAAGAACTTGCTTGTTAATGCCTTAATTGATGTTGCAAAACATCATAGTTTTTATCGTTAAAAACAAGTTTGAACCAGATTAAAAAATTAAAATAATCTCTGAAAACCTTGCTAATAAATGTTTTTGAGGTTTACATCTATACAATTATCTTGCATAACAAGTTTAAATTAACTTCAAATAAACTGTGCTAACTTAAAACCCTCAGACAACATTTTGCTCTCTGGTGAATTGTGAGGAAAGTAATGACTATTGAAGACGCACTCAATATTGTAGATTCTGTTTTGGAAAATAAAAGTCTCAGTACTATTCAAGAGGCGATTTTTCGTCAAACATGGGAGGGAAAGACCTATTCGGAAATTGCGGAAAAAGCTGGTTATGATGCCGCTTATATTCGTGATGTTGGTTACAAGTTATGGCAATTGCTGTCAGAGGTTTGTGGCGATCGCGTGACTAAAAACAATTTGCAAGTAGTCTTGCGCCGCTATGCTAATCGATCGCTTCAAGCTAATCATCCAATTGCCAATGTGATTTCACCGAGCGTTACTGACTCTTCATTTAGTGAGTCATTCAGTCAAGAAATTAGTAACGGTGCATCAAAACTTTTACAGTTGCTGTCACGGGTTTTGACTGAGCCAATTGGCGATCGCGCGATTAATCATTATTTACAGCAGAGTCATGATTCAAATACGGATTCTTCACTAAAACTGACAATTACCGTAAATCTTAGCATGGCAGATTAAGTCACAAAAAAACCACGCAAAGCGTGGTTTTTTTGTGACTTAGCTAGTTAGTTGCTTTGCTAGCAATATCTTTGCGGTAATGCATACCGTCATAAGTAATAAAATCAAGAGCGCTATAAACATTCACGATCGCATTGCCAATATTATCGCCCAAAGCCGTGACTCCCAGCACTCGTCCACCATTAGTAACGAGAGCATTATTCTTGAGTTTTGTACCCGACTGAAACACCATCGCGCCCATATCTTCAGCTTTGCCAATTCCTGTGACAAATTGTCCGATCTCCACCTTGTCAGGATAGCCCCCTGCTGCCATGACTACACATACCGATGATTGCTTTTTCCATTTCAGGGGCGGGAAATTAGCCAGCCGACCTTCGATACAAGCCATGAATAGATCATCCAGATTAGTATCCAGCAATGGCAGTACTGCTTGAGTTTCAGGATCACCCAACCGACAGTTAAACTCTACGACTTTGGGCTCACCCTCAGGTGTGATCATTAGCCCAGCATAAAGACAACCGCGATAGTCGATACCTCTTGCCTTCAAAGCCGCGATCGCAGGTTCTAAGATTTGAGTTTGGACTTTTGCCATCAGTTCAGAAGTGGCGATCGGCGCTGGGGCATAAGCTCCCATCCCACCTGTATTGGGTCCTGTATCACCATCACCAAGACGTTTATGATCTTGAGCAGGGCTTAATGATCGAATCACCTTGCCGTCAGTAAGAGCGAGCACCGATACCTCCTGCCCTGTCATAAATTCTTCGATCACCACAGTTTCACCCGCCGCACCAAATTGTCCCGCAAATATGCGATCAAGAGCTTCTAATGCTTCCTCAAGTGTCATCGCCACGGTGACACCCTTACCACTAGCTAAGCCGTCCGCCTTGATCACAATTGGTACGCCCTGTTCTCGCACATAGGCGATCGCCGCTTCAAGTTTTTGAAATGTGGCACTAGCCGCCGTGGGAATCTTTGCTTCTTGCATAAGAGTCTTTGCCCAGGACTTGCTGGCCTCGATTTGCGCGCCCTCTTTGGTGGGACCAAAAATCGGCGATTCTGCTGCTTGAAAATAATCCACAATCCCAAGCGCTAGTGGCAATTCGGGGCCAACAATGGTAAAACCAACGCCTTGCACTTGGGCAAATCGTAACATCCCCTCAAAATCATCAATGCTTAGGGAAACGTTTTGACAATTGGGCATGGTTGCCGTACCGCCATTTCCAGGTATGCAAAAGACACGATCAATATTTGGAGATTGTAGAAGTTTCCAAGCTATGGCGTGTTCTCTACCGCCACTGCCAACTACGAGGACTTTCAAATTACACCTTTAATACTCACGACTACATTGTTCAGATTAGATTGACAACACTTCGCGCTGTCAATCTAATCTCATACTTTTGATAAATGAAGTTTTTCCTAACTTGTAAAAAATCTCATTTATCAGGAATCTATTATACCTATAGGAATAGATCATCTAGATATTTCATCACCAAAGCTTACTTTCTTCACAAATTGAAATGCTCCTGCGATCGATCCCCATACCCGTTCGTCAGTTACTACGTCATAGCCCCGATCAAGACTGCTATAGGTAGTTTCGGTGACTTCAAACTCAATGCTGAGATAGGTATCTACGCCTTTGCGGTGGATACAACATTTTTTGCCTGGTTCGACTGCGCCTTTAAAAGTAAAGTTGTCAGCACGATCCACCCACTGAGTACAGCCTTCTAGTTTGTCGATCGCTTCAACCGTAAGCGTATTAAGTTTATGGCGATCACGACTAGCCCCAAAAAAAGTCTCCGCGTTTTTGAGACGATAATTAATCATTTCAATGCGATCGTGGCAATAAATCAAATGTAAAACTGCGGTGCGATAGGGATGATTTAGCTCAAAGTCATAGGCTTGCTCTAAAAACAACCACACTCCCTGATCAGAAATAGGATTTGGTAAAGCGCGAATACCAACTCGAATATGCGCGAAAAATGGAGGGTTATCGATCGCCTGTTCCCAATTACTATGATCTCCCGCTAGCCATTGAGCAAGGATATAGACATCTTCAGGATTGGTCATAATTAATTATCAAGTTTGGAAGTCTAAAACTATATCTAGAGATTTCTGAATCGATTTCCAATATTCTGATTCTAAAACTCCTACCAATCCCAGAATTCTTTGGTGATCGACAGAGCGAATTTGCCCCACATCAATGTAACGATCTTGATCTAATCCATTAGCTTGCGAAGCTTTAACATTTACTACATAGGGGGCTTGTTTATGCCCTGGACGAAATGGCATCACTACAGTCAGCAACCCATACTGATTCATCGTGTCATTTTGAAGAATTAGACAAGCTCTTGTCTTCTGTGATTCAGCACCTATAGTGGGATCGAGCTTTACCCATCGAATCTCACCTCGCCGATAAGTAAGTTTAGTCTGCGGCATCAATCCCATCTCTCACAGCGCTATCCCATAGAGCGACTTCTTCTAAATAGTCTTTGTCCTCAGCATCTTTGAGCAATGCTGTAATCATCTCTGTCTCAAGAGCTTGGAGGCGTTGATGTGAGAGCAATGAGTTGATATAACTACTACGGTTGCCATTAGCAAATCGATCTAAAAATTGCAGAACTTCCGCTTCTAATGAAATTGTTACTTTAACCATTAGGTAAGACCATTCAGGATTACCAACTTATCATACCAATAAAAAATCCCAGTAAAATCCCAATAATAAGGTTGGCTAATAACGAATGCGCGGATCAATCCAAGCATTGATGATGTCAACAAAAATACTGGCGATCGTGACAATGATTGCAAAAAAGACCACAATTCCCTGCACCACAGGATAATCCCGCCCAATAATCGCCTCAAACAAGCGATTGGCAAGTCCAGGCCAAGAGAAAGTAACTTCTGTCAACACCGCACCACCCAACATCGAAGCTAGTGTCAATCCAAGGATGGTAATCACAGGAATCATGGCATTTTTGAGCGCATGATTAAACAAAATCGCGCTTGGTTTAATCCCTCTTGCCTTAGCTGATTCCACATAGTCCGACTGCAAAGTTTGTCGCAAATTTACTCGCACAATTCTTTCAAAAATGCCACTAATCACGATCCCTAAACTCATGGCTGGCAAAATAAGATATTGCATACTCGTCCATAGACTGCTCCAATCACCTTTTAACAATGCATCAAGCGTATACAATCCAAACACTTGTGCAGGTGGATTAGCACCCGCAGGAAATCTCGTCCCAATCGGCAACCATCCCAACTGTACTGAGAATACTAACTGCAAAAGCATCCCTACCCAAAAAAGAGGCAATGAATAAGTAATAATCCCAAATAATCGCCCTCCCACATCCCATTTTGTATTTGGATGCAAAGCGGCAACTATTCCCACTGTCAGTCCGACCACCAAAGCAATAATTAAGGCATAAATCGCTAACTCGGCAGTAGCGGGGAAAAAGTTTTTAATGATTTGCCATACTGTCTGTTCGCGAGTGCTAATCGATTTACCGAGACTAAAGTGCGATAAATCCTTCATGTATCCCAAATATTGCGAAAACAATGATCCTGTTAGTCCAACTTGTTCACGCAGGGCTATTTTGACTTCTTCAGGAGCGCGAGGTCCTAAAATCGCATCAATCGGATCGCCGGGGGTTGCTCGCATCAACAAAAATACAACCGAGGCGATCGCCCACAACATTACAGGCGCAAGCAGTAATCGCGCCGTGATGTAATAAACAAGTGCTTTGATGCGACTAGACATAGACTAAAGCTTCACTAATTTTTTTGGCTACAGCGTTTTGCGCTTCAGCTAAAAATTATAGGGCAGTCTATCAAGATTCTCTGCACTGGTTTCCCATTGCCAAGTCCTCACACCTAAGACATAGATTTATTAGTACAATCAGAGGTAGCGATCGCAACTATTTGATTGCGCTGAAGCTCACATAATCCTTTAACACCATCCTTTTTCAGTCCATGATGAATAGCAACGCATTGCCCGTAAAACAAGGTTTATACGATCCACAGTTTGAACATGATGCTTGTGGAGTCGGATTTATTGTTCATAAATCAGGAAAAAAGTCCCATGCGATCGTTGAGCAAGGGCTGACGATTTTGGAGAATTTGGAGCATCGCGGCGCGTGTGGTTGCGAGACGAATACGGGCGATGGTGCGGGGATTTTGATGCAAATTCCGCATAAGTTTTTGGTGAAAGTGGCTGCTGCTGAGAATATTACTTTGCCAGAAATAGGTCAGTACGGCGTGGGCATGGTTTATGGTTCACCTGATCGCACTGCTCGTAAAAATGGTAGAGAAACCTTTGAAAAGCTAGTTGAATCTGAAGGCTTAAAAGTATTAGGTTGGCGCGATGTGCCGACTGATAATTCGTCATTGGGGGCAACAGCGCAATCGAGCGAACCGTTTATGCAGCAGGTGTTTATTGCGCGATCGCCTGATCTTGCTGATGACTTAGCCTTTGATCGCAAGTTGTATGTAATTCGCAAGCTTGCTCATACCGCGATTCGCACTTCAAAAATTGATGCTTATTGGTATCCATCCAGTCTGTCTTGCCGCACGATGGTCTATAAGGGAATGTTGATGACGGCTCAGGTTGGCAAATATTATCCTGAACTTCATGACTCCGATTTAGAGAGCGCTCTTGCGCTAGTTCACTCGCGCTTTAGTACGAATACTTTCCCAAGTTGGGAGCGATCGCACCCTTATCGCTACATTGCTCACAATGGCGAAATCAATACTTTGCGTGGCAATACTAACTGGATGATTGCGCGTCAGTCGATGTTTGAGTCAGATTTATTTGGTGATGATATTGCCAAAATCAAGCCAGTGATCAACATTGAGGGCAGCGACTCTACGATTTTTGATAATGCTTTAGAATTGCTGGTGCTAGCAGGGCGATCGCTACCTCACGCGGTGATGATGATGATTCCTGAACCCTGGACAGCCCATGAGTCGATGAGTGATGAGAAGAAAGCATTTTATGAATATCACTCCTGCCTAATGGAACCCTGGGATGGACCTGCCTCGATCGCTTTCACCGATGGCACAATGATTGGAGCGGTTCTTGATCGTAATGGTTTGCGTCCTTCGCGCTATTACGTCACCAAAGATGATTTGGTGATCTTCGCTTCTGAAGCGGGTGTATTGAATATTGCGCCTGAAATGATCGAATCCAAAGGTCGCTTGCAACCAGGGCGGATGTTCCTTGTGAATATGCAAGAAGGAAGGATTGTGACTGATGATGAAATCAAGCATCAAGTTGCCACTGAACATCCATATCGCGAATGGATTAATCAGTACATGGTGGACATCGCGCAACTAAAAGAAGCACCTGAAGTTCTAGAAGCTGTAGAACCAATTGCTTTAACCCAACGACAAATGGCGTTCGGCTATTCTTTTGAAGATTTGCGATTGCTGCTCACGCCGATGGCAAGAGATGGAGTCGAAGCGATCGGCGCGATGGGAGCAGATACACCTCTCGCTATTCTTTCCAATCGCTCCAAACTTCTCTATGATTACTTCCAGCAGTTATTCGCACAGGTAACTAATCCACCGATTGATTCTATTCGCGAAGAGATTATTACTTCCGCAGAAACAACGATTGGTGCAGAACGGAACTTGTTGAAACCTGAACCAGAAAGCTGTCACTTGATTGAGCTAAAAACTCCAATCCTCAGCAATGCTGAACTTGCCAAGCTGAAACATATTAATGAAGGTGGCTTTAAATCTATCACCTTACCAACTTTGTTCAATCCTAAAGATGGAGTGACAGGTTTAGAAAAGGCAATTACGCAAATTTGTGCTAAGGCTGATAGCGCGATCGCAGATGGCATAAGTATTTTGATTTTAAGCGATCGCGGCGTGAATCCTGACAATGCACCGATTCCTGCATTGCTAGCTGTCTCAGGTTTACATCATCATTTGATCCGTACAGGCACTCGTACTAGAGTTGGTCTAGTCCTAGAATCTGGCGAACCTAGAGAAGTACATCACTTCGCGTTATTAATTGGCTATGGTTGCGGTGCAATCAATCCCTATCTTGCCTTTGAAACAATCAAAGACATGATCGATCAGCGCCTCTTGGTAAATGTCGAGTTCAAAACCGCTTGCAAGAACTTCATCAAGTCAGCAACTAAAGGCGTAACTAAGGTTGCTTCTAAAATCGGTATTTCCACAATCCAAAGCTATCGTGGCGCTCAAATCTTTGAAGCAGTCGGACTCAATCAAGATGTGATCAAAAAATATTTCACTTGGACAGCCTCACGCATTGAAGGAGCCGATCTTGAAGTAATTGCTAAAGAAGCGATCGCCCGTCATACCCATGCCTTCCCCGATCGCCCATCCAGTGGCAACACCCTTGATGTCGGTGGTGACTATCAATGGCGCAAAGACGGCGAAGCGCACTTGTTCAGCCCTGAAACTATCCATGCATTGCAAAAGGCAGTACGCGATGACAACTATGAACTATTCAAGAAGTATTCGGCACTTGTCAATGAACAGAATCAGCAACATTACACCCTCCGAGGCTTACTAGATTTCAAATCTCGTGAATCAATTTCCATTGATGAAGTGGAACCAATTGAGTCAATTCTCAGCCGCTTCAAAACTGGCGCGATGAGCTATGGTTCAATTTCACAAGAAGCTCACGAAGCTTTAGCGATCGCCATGAATCGCATCGGCGGCAAGTCTAATACTGGCGAAGGTGGTGAAGACCCTGATCGTTACACATGGACAAATGAGCTAGGCGATTCCAAAAATAGCGCCATCAAACAAGTTGCTTCTGG
>JANXUJ010000147.1 GCA_025356295.1 Cyanobacteriota bacterium | reverse complement strand
TTGGCGAGACAAGAAATCAGATCCGCTCAAAGAAGGATTGCAACAATTGGATAAATATTTATCGGGGTTGAGTTTGGATACAGGGTGGTTGGTGATTTTTGATCGCCGATCTGGTTTGCTGCCGCTATGCGATCGCACTACTACTGAGAATGTCATTAGTCCCGCAGGTCGAGAGATTATCGTGATTCGGGGATAGATAACTAATTCAAGTGATGCAGATATGTCGATTCCAGAGCCAATTTTAGTTGTTTATGGTAAATCGCTCTGGGCGATCGCCACTACAGACTTACGCTAAGCAAGGGTTGATGAGTTCTTGGCATCAAGGTCTTTGCAGCCTAACACCCCCTCTTGGGGCAAACGGGGAATTCGGGAAAAATCGTACGCTAAGCTTGAAACTATCTTTCTGAAAGCTTTTCAGAATTATTATTTTAGAAGGCAATCTTTTCTGGTTAAACTGTTTTGAGTACATCTTAACTAAGACTAAATCTTTATTCAGTAAGCTTTTCAGCCAAATAAGTAAAGAATACTCGCCTTCCAACACCAGCTATTTCGCATACCTCAGCCACTGACTTCCCTGAGTTCTCATATAGAACCCATTTGGTATCTTAGGAAGAGTAGAAAAAGGGTTCAATCATGCGATATACAAGTAGCTTAAGCGATAAAGAGTGGGAGATTCTAGAACCTCTGTTGCCCAAAAAGCGGAAGACAAGACCAGCTAAATGGACAAAGCGAGAAATTCTAGATGCATATTTTATCAACTAAAGAACGGATGTAATTGGGCTGATTTGTTCTTACAAAGCCACTAACGGCATCAAGCGACATTTAGCCATTGACTCATTAGGTTTTCCTTTCTTTACGCACTGCACTAAAGCTAGTGTGTCTGATGACAGGGGATTGATTGAGATGTTTGAGCAAAACATTGATTACTTTAAAGCTAAACCCGTCAACATCCCCAAAATTACGATAATGCTAGATCATGGATACAATCCTGAATATCTTACTCAAGAGTTAGAGCTGATTTATCCTCAGATTATGACCAAGATTAGATTTAAGGTTGCACCCAAACTTTCAAAACAAGAAAAGAAAGCTCAAGGAATATCTGGGTTTGTGGTTATTCCTATGCGTTGGATTGTTGAAAGAAGCAATGCTTGGGTTGAAAGATGTAAAAGCCTAGTCAAGAACTTTGACAGAAATTTAGTCAATGCAAATGCTAGGCTCAAGCTTTGTTTTATCAGGCTTATCCTGAAGCGGCTTGCTAAGCTTTCCTAAGATACCAAATGGGTTCTATAAGAACCAAGTTAGTGAATGTGGCTTATATCAGTCATTTTTTTTGAGCGGGAAGCAAATGTCAAGCAATTTTTTGTGAATGTATTTCGATTTCCTGAAGTCATCAGTATTGGTTTTGGGAAATCTCTATAAAAAGTCCTTGGGTTACACTAAAAGAAGCGAAATTTATAGTATTTTTCTGAATTATAGAGTTTAAGAAATATTACTTTCCAGTCATTTTTACTATCAAATAATCAGTCTAAATATTTTCTATTTGGCGAAGAACCCTATCGGGTTGATCGCATGTTAACGCAATTATTTCTCGCCGGGAAATTACAAGCAGCATCAGGTTTTGCCTTGGGACATTTCTCAGATTGCCAAGCCAAGGATGGCGGTTTGAGAAGCTTCAGTTTAGAGGAAGTCCTGCGTGATCGCTTTGAACCCTTAGGCAAACCAACTTTATACAATCTGATGTTTGGTCATATTCTTGAAAATGCGGTGTTGCCTCTTGGTGTCAATGCAATGCTAGATGCTACGGGTAAAAAATTAGCGATCGCCGAAAGCGCAGTCGTTTAATTGCCCTATAATAATTACAAGCTTTTCTTTAGAACGCAACATAGAGAACCCCCATAAATGTGCTAAACACAATACTTAGAGGACATTACCAAATTATTAAACACCTAGGTGGTGGCGGTTTTGGACAAACATATCTGGCTGAAGATATTGACCTACCTAAACATCCTATTTGTGTAGTCAAGCAACTTAAACCCACGTCAAAAGAACCTTTTGTTTTAGAAACTGCTAAACGTCTCTTCGAGCAAGAATCTGAAGTCCTCTATTCGCTAGGTTCCCATGATCGCATTCCCCGTTTACTTGCCCATTTTCAAGAAGGCGAAGAGTTTTATCTAGTCCAAGAGTTTGCCGACGGCAAAGATCTCACTTATGAGATTGGTAAGGGGATTAGATTACCAGAGAGATTTGTGATTGAATTAATCAAAGAGGTTTTAGAAATATTAGTTTTTATCCACGAACGCGGTGTAGTTCATCGCGACATCAAACCTGCAAACTTGATTCGGCGTAAGTCTGATCGCAAAATCGTTTTGATAGATTTTGGTGCAGTTAAAGAGATTGGTAGTCTTGCAGTTGATTCACAAGGGAATACTAATTTGACGATCGCGATTGGTTCACCTGGCTACATGCCGACTGAGCAAATTAATGGTAAACCTCGATTTAGTAGCGACATCTATGCTGTGGGAATGATGGCAATTCAAGCAATCACAGGTGCAGAACCACGGCGCTTTGCGGAACATCCTGAAACCGCAGAACTGATCTGGCGCGATCACGTACCGCAAGATAGCTATTCCCCACTATTTCTCAATGTTCTCGATAAAATGGTGCGCTACGATTTCCGCCAACGCTATCAGACAGCTTCAAAAGTGTTAGAAGCGATCGACTTGCTACCTAAGGGTACTAGTGAGTTACAAACCATAGTTAATAGCGAGACCAAACAAGAGGCTATTTCATTAACTACTACAAAAACCAATAAACAAAATCTTCCTTTAAAAAAAATTGCGATTGGGGGAGGATGTGCAGTTATTGTCTCAACCATTGCCGCGATCGCTATATTCCATAAAACACCTGTAACAAATCAAGATGCCAATAATTCTTCTGTACAGCCAAGTTCTAAACCTAGTGTAGCTCCATCTAAATCTGCTGAAGAAGTTTTTATGACCGATTCTAAATTTTTCTATTCAAATGGTAAGTACAATGAAGCTTTAATCAACATAGATAAAGCCTTAAAGTTAGCTCCTAATAACGCTATGGCTTGGGAACAGAAAGGCAAGACACTAGAGAAATTGAGTAGATATAAAGAAGCATACGATGCCTACAATAAAGCTATTGAAATCAAACCTAACGCTCAAGTTGCAAAGTCTAAAAGAGATGAGCTTATCCATATTATTGGGCAGTCTAAATTCAATAAATAGTGATGTCAATTTGCCCTAATTTCTATGATAGTGAGTGTAATGCCTGATATTGGAAAGTGCATAACTATAATTTCTTATCCATTGCTTAACCTTGATAAGACAATTTTCATGCTTTGATGAACTCATCAAAAGGTTACAGCAATCATCCCATGAGACTCACTAACTACTTATCCAAAGATTGCCTAAGCAAAATCTTGAAAACTATATCTAGCAAAATGGCAAGCAATTGTAAGATTGCAGTCATATTTTTAGCGATCGCTTTACCATTCCTGTTAACTAACTTTTCATTTATTCCGATTGCTTTAGCTGAGAAAACGCCCGCAACAATTGGGAAAGTCAGAATTTGGCCAACAAACAATACAACGTTTTTAGTCAATCAACGTTTTGATCTGCGTATTGAAAATACCATTCCCGCAAAAACAACGCCCACTTTGCAATCCCTGAGTATTAACGGTAAAGACTATACCAAGGCTTTTCAGGAACATATCGCTAAAGAACTAGCAATGTCGGGAGGCAATCTTGAAGTGGGATTACCTGCTGATCCAAATCTCTTTGGACAATCATGGCGCAACTTTAGCTTTGATAAAGCGGGAGTTTACGAGGTAATCGCCACACTGAAAGCTGATAACGCCACCGTTACTGCCAAAAACACTTATAAAGTGCAACGATTTGAACTGGCGGGTGATCTCAAGAAAATCATTCTGATGATTGGCGATGGCATGGGCAATCCCCTACGCACAGCAGGACGAATTATGGCGCATGGGTTTAAAGATGGGAAGCCCACTTCTCTTCTGAATATGGAAAAAATGACAGAACTCGGTTTAGTCAGTACTTCCTCCCTCGATAGCATTATTCCCGACTCCGCGAATACGGCGATCGCCTTGACATCAGGTATAAAAACGATCAATGGTTCATTAGGAGCTTTCCCAGACAATACGCCTAGCAATCCTCTCGACAATCCTCGCATTGAGACTCTTCCGCAATATATGAAGAGATTACATGGTTGGGGAATTGGTTTTGCGACAACTTCCTTTAGTGTTGACGCCACACCTGCGGCGACCTTCTCAAATCTGGTTTCGCGCCGTCAATACGATGCGATCGCCCAGCAGTTACTCGATTATTTTGAAGATGGCTACGCACTTCCTGCTACAGGTTTTAAAAGTCTAGCGGAACTCAGTCAACCTGTGGACGTAGCTCTAGCCCCTGGAGCGCGTTATTTTTTACCGAAGAATAGAGTTGCTGATTTTAAAGATAACGTTTCTCGCAAAGATGATAAAAATCTCGTAGAAATTGCCAAGAGCAAGGGCTATAGTATCGTTACTGATGTGAATAGTCTCTCCAACGCACCAAACAATAAACCGATTCTAGGCTTATTCCTTGGTGATTTTCGTCCTAAATCAGCACTAGGAGCGCAAAATATTCCCTCGGTACTAGATATCATGATTGCTAGAGGAAAAGCCACCATCGACGGACGTGGTGCAAAATCCCTGAAGCCACCTATTCCCGAAGAATTTGCTAAGATTCCTACTCTGCCTGAAATGACCCAAAAAGCGATCGCAGTACTAGACACAGTGTCACCCCAAGGCTGGATATTATTGGTGGAGTCGTCGCAAACTGACAAGCTCGCCCATTCTATCGATACCGATCGCGTGTTGTACGAAGTCCTGACCTTAGATAAATCCGTAGCGATCGCCCGCGAGTTCGCCCAACAGGATGGCAAAACTTTGGTACTTGTCACCTCTGACCATGCTCAAGGTGAAACGGTTGCTGGTACAGTTGATACTCTGAGCATTAAGGAAAAAAGAGTCGATCTGAAGGATGCCTTACATGCTTTTGAGAATGCGGGATTCCCTACTTATAGCGATAAAGATAACAATGGATATCCCGATGAAGCGAACCCTAATATTAAATTAGCCTTAGGTGTCTCAGCTCGTCCTGCCTATCGAACTAACTTCCTGACCGATGACTTCAATCTAAATCCTTCCATTGAAAAAGATGGTTCCACCGCCAACCCTGATCGCGAACCTGATGGACTATTGTTAACTGCCGATTTGGAGCGTAAGGAGACGATCGCTAATCACACTGCTGATGATGTCGTTCTTAATGCTGAAGGAATCGGTAGCGCTTTATTTCGCGGCTATATGGACAATGTAGAAGTGTTTCAACGGATGGCAGCCGCGATCTCTGGAACAAAAGACCGTGGCGATTTACCTAAACTTTTAGAATAAATAAAAACTAGATTATTGGTGCAATCACGATGATTCGTCTCAAAAAATTCAAGCTTCACAACTTCACACTTAGCAAACCAAAACCTTTTTGGTTAATTAGCCTAGTCGCCATTTTTGTATTAGCGATCGCCACAATTATTGAACCTGCCTATAGTTTCTTAGGACATCCCCAAGGTGACAGCGTTCTCTATGGCAAAGTTGCTGACACGCGCAATTGGTCAGGTGTAACAGGGGATAGTTTAATCAAAAATGCGAAAGTAACTATTAACTCGTTACCTGTTCAAACTACCTACACCGATGAAAATGGACAATTCTGGTTTAACGGTTTGCGAGATATTCCCTACTCCGTCAGTATAGATACAAGCGATCGCCATTATTCCTTTAGCGTCAATGTTGATGGCACAACGGGTAGCTTTTTTGATGTTGCTGCTGAGGAACACCATAACTTAAAAGAGCTTGATTACTAGGTTATTTATTTTTTATTCCTAACGGACAAATAAAACCCAAAAGAGGA
>JANXUJ010000126.1 GCA_025356295.1 Cyanobacteriota bacterium | reverse complement strand
ATAGAAGTTAATATCTCGGCTACCAACTAATTTAAGTCTGCCAATCTTAAAGCCATCAGTCAAAGTTAGATATTTGCGATCTTCAGAAAGTTTCCATCCAGTTTGTTTGTATTCAACTGAGTGACCACGTTTCTTGAATTTTGGATATCCTTTTTTGCCTGATACTTTCTTCTTGCAGTTATCAAAGAATCTAGATATTGCTGACCACGCTCTTTCTGCACTAGATTGTCTGGCTTGTGAGTTTAGTTTCTTAACAAAGTCGAACTCTTTGGCAAGCACAGCGCATTGTGCAGATAGATCGTACTTCCCAGTATCACGATTATCCATCCAGTATCTCAAAGCTTTATTACGCACAAACAGAGCCGTACGAATCGCCTCGTCAATGAGACTATACTGCTCTGTTTTGCCTTTTAGTTTCGCTTCGAGAACTAGCATGGATTTAGACTTATTTACATTGATTATGATAGCGTAAATACTGTTGGTCGTGGCATAGTCTAAAAGAAAAAAGCGAATAAATTCGCTCGTCCGATTTTCATCTCAGGTCTGAAGACACTGAGCTTTCAATCTCTCGTGTGTTTTCTGTAAACCAAAACACATAAAATATTCTCAGAGGTTTTAATATAGTAAATCAGCCGATATCCATCACTTTTACCCTTTTGAATATCACTATTTTTAATGCGAACCTTAAATACTGTAAAGCCAGTACCTTGAATTTGATCGCCAACTAAATCACCACTCTGAAGTTGATCCAAAACTGGCTGAATATCTAACTTAATTCTTCTGTAGCGTTTTGCTAAATCCCGAACTTGACGCTTAAAAACATCTGTAAACTGAATCTTCAATTTAGGATTGTCGCTAGACATCAATTCCATCCCAAAGTTCAGAAATATCATGAACCCTACCTGCTTTAGCATCTGCCAAAGACTGACGCAGATCTTCTAAGATTTTTTCTTTCGGATCGTCATAATCTTCTATTAATTCGTCAAAATCTGTTTGTATGTCTATCTGCACTGCTGAATGTTTAGCTCTGATAAACAAAAGAAAGTCTAGAACCTCGCTCAAAAGAGAATCGGAAGTCTGATCGATTTCTTGAATTAAGGTCTGTCTAACGTTTATTTGTGTAGAAGTTTTTGTAGCTAACATGGCTTAACCTTAGTTTTAATCATAAAGCTATGTAATGTAAATCTAACAATAGCGCGATCGCGCAATGTGTAGCGCATGATGCTAATTGGTTGTTTAGATGTATCAAAGTAATGCAAATGCATTACTTTGATACTACAATTTTAGGTGATGTAGATTATAAAAATTAATTGTCGAAGATTACGCGATCGCTTTAGTATGGATGTAATTGATCGGGTTCCCAAACTCAGTGATGCCAAACGGCACTGAGCATCAGTTAGTAGGCAGGTAACTTTTAACGAAAAAGTATAATGTCATCGCTGAGCCAACTCCAATTACAAATCGCCGTACTAAAACTGGTGCAAGTTTTTGGGCATAGTAAGCCGTAATATAACCGCCGATTACTGCCCCGATTGCGGCGATCGCACCTTCTTGCCATCGGATCGCACCTGCAATCACAAAAGGTATAACTGTGACTGCATTAATACAACTGGTCAAGATTGTTTTATAGGCATTCATCCGATTGATATTGGTCATGCCCATTAGCGCAAATGATGCCAGAAATAAAATTCCCATCCCACCACCAAAAAAACCGCCATACACCGCCACGACTAATTGCAAAATATTAATAATCGATGATCGCAATTCTTTTAGTCGCGTGAATTGAGCTTGCTGTTTTTCTACCCATGCAGTCAAATTTTTACTAAACGCAAAGGCACATGTGGCGGTTAGCAATAAGTAGGGCAGGACTCGTAAAAAGACTTCAGGCGGCGTTTTTAATAATAAAATCGCCCCAATCAAGCCACCAATCGCTCCCAGTATACAAACTCGAACTAGCGATCGCCGATCTTCAGCAAATTCGTGTCGATATGCACCCGCACTTGCCAATGTGCCGGGTAATAAGGCGATCGAGTTAGTGGCGTTAGCCGAGATCGGCGGAATGCCCACAAACATCAACACAGGAAACAAAATAAAACTACCGCCGCCAGCAATCCCATTAAGTCCACCTGCTAACATCGCCGCCACAAAAATCAGTAGATACTGCATCATTGTGTAGATTATTTGGTTTTGCTTTAATATTATGTTGTAAGCAATCATTGTGGTCTTAGTGTGTCTAAGCTGCGCTATATTTCGCGTTTAATTAAAGACGCTTAAGAGCGTAGCTCCTCCGCTATAGGCACTGGTACATTTTTTAATCGCTATGCCCAAAGTTCTCGTTTCTGATCCCATCGATCAAGTTGGTATCGACATCCTCTCCCAAGTCGCTACCGTTGACGTAAAAACTACTCTCAGCCCCGAAGAATTAATTCAGATTCTTCCTGAATATGACGCGATCATGATTCGTTCGGGTACAAAGCTCACCAAAGAAGCGATCGAAGTCGGCAAAAATCTCAAAATCATCGGTCGTGCTGGTGTTGGGGTCGATAACGTAGATGTCCCCACCGCGACACGTCAAGGCATTGTTGTTGTCAACTCTCCTGAGGGCAACACGATCGCGGCGGCTGAGCATACACTGGCGATGATGATGGCTTTATCGCGGTTTATCCCAGCGGCTAACTCATCACTTAAAGGTGGTAATTGGGATCGTAAGAGCTTTACGGGCGTTGAAGTTTATAAGAAAACTCTTGGTATTCTCGGTTTAGGTAAAATCGGTTCGCATGTGGCGACAGTTGCCAAAGCTCTGGGGATGCGTATCCTTGCGTACGATCCATTTCTGACAACTGAGCGAGCGGAGAAGTTGGGAGTACACTTAGTCGATCTAGAAATTTTGTTGCGTGAAGCTGATTACATCACCCTACATTTGCCAAAAACTAAGGACACCTACCATTTGATCAATGCTGATCGCATTGCGATCATGAAAGACGGTGTGCGGATCATTAATTGCGCTAGAGGCGGCATCATTGATGAAGCAGCGATCGCCGATGCAATCAAAAGTGGCAAAGTCGGCGGCATTGCCCTCGATGTATTTGAAAATGAACCACTCGAAAGTGAGTCTGGGCTGCGTGAACTGGGCGCAAATGTGATCTTGACCCCACACCTCGGTGCATCAACTGAAGAAGCGCAAACCAATGTCGCAGTCGATGTCGCCGAACAAATTCGTGATGTCCTGCTCGGTTTGCCAGCGCGATCGGCGGTAAATATCCCTGGGCTGCGTCCTGATGTCTGGCAAAAACTCAAGCCCTATCTGCAACTCGCCGAAATGTTGGGCAATCTAGTCGGTCAGTTAGCGGGTGGACGGGTTGATAACCTCGATGTAAAGCTACAAGGTGAAATCGCGAATAGCGAAAGTCAACCGATTGTAGTGGCGGCGCTCAAAGGCTTGTTGTCACCCGCTTTGCGCGAACGAGTTAACTTTGTAAACGCTAGCATCGAAGCCAAAGAACGTGGTATTCGGGTTACCGAGACTCGTGATCCTTCGGTTGAGGATTACAGTGGCTCAATTCATTTGACAGCACATGGCAGCCATGGAGAGCAGTCGGTAACGGGTGCATTGCTTGGCAAATCAGAGATTCGGATTACTAGTATTAATGGCTTCCCGATTAACGTGGCGCCAACTCATTACATGTTGTTGACTCTGCACCGCGATATGCCAGGAATCATTGGCAGACTTGGTTCGCTACTTGGTAATTTCAATGTAAATATTGCCAGTATGCAAGTCGGTCGGCGGATGGTGCGCGGTGAGGCAGTGATGGTCTTGAATATTGATGATCCATTGCCTAGTGGCTTGGTTGATGAAATCATACATATTCAAGGCGTAACTGATGCCTTTGTTGTCAAGCTATAAAAAATCGCCAAAAAATAAAAGGGCACTTTGCGCCCTTTTATTTTTTGGCAGTTCACTGTAATATCTAAACGAAGTTTAATGGATTAGCATTATGTCAACTTCAAAGCAATATGTTTCTTCTGAAAAATATCGTCAAATGTTGGTACGCGATGGCGATCGCCGTTTTCAAGAATGGCATAAAAGCTTTCTTAACTACCAACGCGCATTTCAAGACGATTTGAACAAACGTAGACCAAATTAACTTTTGTTAGATTAACCATCACTAAAAAGGCTCGCTAAGCGAGCC